>JBEPXF010000190.1:0-6361 GCA_041642075.1 Fodinibius sp. | reverse complement strand
AATGAATTCCTCCTGGTAGCCGTATACCGCTGCCTTCTGATGGGGATTTTCGCCATAGCGCAATCCTTGAGATTTAGGAAGTGAGATATTCAGCTGATCTGGTTGTTTCTCTGCACCGGTATCGAGCGTATTGAAATAATTGGCAATATGGGCGTCGTAGTGAGCGGTATGATTGAATGCCTGGCGCGCCCACTTCTGGCGCTTGGTAAATGGAATACTATTTTTCTCTTCAAGTGACGCTATGAGATCATTGTACTGTTCGGGAGCAGTAAGAACGCAAACGTGGGAAAAATTCTTGGCGGCGGCCCGAATCATGGTGGGGCCGCCAATATCAATGTTCTCTGTAGCGATAGCAGGAGTGCAATCGGGATTGTCAATCGTTTCTTTGAAAGGATACAGATTCACTACAACCAATTCAATGGGATCAATATTTAGTCGTTCCATCTCATCAAGATCTGGTTGATGACTGGTTCTTCCCAAAAGTCCGCCATGAATAACAGGATGCAGCGTTTTTACTCGGCCATCCAGGCATTCCTCAAAACCGGTAATTTTACTTACATCCGTAACCGGCAGCCCGGCTTCTCTTATCTTTTGAGCGGTACCGCCTGTGGATATAATTTCAACATCATGTTGATGCAAGACTTGGGCAAGCGGAATAATCTCTGTTTTGTCGGAGACGGAGAGCAGTGCTCTGTTAATAGAAAGGTTATGTTCAGGTAATTCAGAAAGAGGTTGTAGAGACACAGTTTAATTATATTTTGGAATGTTTATTAGCAAGTTTAGCAATAACTTCCGGAAGGAGTTGATGTTCCTGTTTTAAAACACGTTTGGCTAACTTTTCGGCATCGTCCGTATTGTAGACGGGAACTTTTCGCTGGGCCAGAATAGGACCCTTATCATACTCCTCAGTGACGATGTGAACGGTACAGCCCGACTCCTGTTCTTCGTTTTCAAGAACGGCCTGGTGCACGTTAATTCCATAAAAGCCTTTCCCCCCGTATTTGGGCAATAGGGAAGGATGGATATTGATAATTTTTCTTTCATAATTTTCTATAACTGCAGATGGAATTTTTAACATGTAACCAGCCAGTACGATAAGATCGGTTTCCCAATTGTGGAGCCGGGTAATAAGCGTATCCACATAGTCTGATTGATTATCAAAAGCGTCCGGAGAAATTGTGATGTGAGGAATGTTGTGCTTTCGAGCCCGTTCAATTGCCTGGATATCGCTTTTATTGGTAATTAGCCCTCGAATACGTCCATTGATCTTCCCTTCATTTACGGCATCAATAATCGACTGAAAATTTGTTCCCGATCCGGAGGCAAAAACGACAATGTTAATCAATGGGAAACGATACTATAAGTTGTTTTCAATTTAAGTGGATGAAGATAAGTAAAAAAGTTTAAAAACGAAGCCTAATTTCCTGCTAATCGGGTTGCTAATCTGTAGTTATTGAGTCAGTTGAGCGAAAAACATAATAGTTGTTAAGACTCCATCGTATCTGATTGATTGTAATTTTTATAACAGTTGCTATGGGGATAGCAATGAGCATACCGATAATGCCGGCTGTTTGTGCACCAATCATGATAATAAATAAAATGGCAACGGGATGGATATCGGCCGAACGGGAAAAAATAAGCGGTTGGAGAACCAGGTTATCCAGCATTTGTACTAAAAATATTGCTATAATGCAGGGAAGAACTAGCGAAAAGTTTCCTATTTCAATAATTGAAACTATAATAGAAAGAATATAACCAATGGCAGGTCCGAAATAAGGAATAGTATTGGCCAATCCTATCGCTATTCCTACTGAAAGGGCATTATTGAGTCCAACAATGGAAAGTACAATCCATGAGGCCAAAGCAACGATAAAGCTTTGCAGCATAACACTTCGGAAATAAATTCCTAAACGGGTTTCAATTTTATCAACCAGACTTAGAGTGGTTTCAAAATATTTATTTGGAACCAGTCGCAGAATATCCCGTCGAATACGTGCTCCGTCTTTTAAGAAGAAGAATGTGGCAAACGGAATTACCAGAGCCGCATAGAAAATATTGGTAAAGACACCAATGAGATTACTCAGAGCAGTAGGAAGTTGACCAATATTAAAAAGCTCCTGTAACATGGTAGTTATATTATCACTGAGGAACCGCTCAGGTAAAAAAGAAAAGCTTTCTATTAGACGCTGTTCGATTTGTCGTGCTATACTCTGAATATTTTGGATATTTAGTTGTCCAGCTAATTCTACCATCTGACTTACAATGACCGGGAGAATATTGGTAGATAACCAGATTATAAGAAGAATAAGTGCGCTAAGCGTCAGGGAAATGCCGACCGTTCGGTTTAAACCCGCCGCCTGTATGCGGTTAACGATCGGGTCTAGGATATAACTTATAATTATTGCGATAACGGCATAGCCTACCAGGGTACCGAAATAGTAGAGCAGATAAAAGAGAATGCCAACGGCTCCCAGTCCTAAAATAGATTTTATAAGCCGTTCCAGAGTTAAGTTATTCATCTTCTTCTAAAAGCTTCATAAGCTTATCGATACAGTTATAGATACTGGAAGGGGTATATCCTTTTCTTGCCAGATGATCCATGACTTTCTTTTTACGCTTTAGCGGATGTTCTTCTTTTAAAAAGCGTCTTTTACATTTTGAAATTAAATGTATGAAAGTTTCTTCGAAATCTGCACCTTCAAAAGCTTTTTTGGTACATTTTTCTATAGTATTCCGTTTAATTCCCTTTTTATAAAGATGAGCCTTAACCTTGGAAGGTCCCCAATTGTTTTTCCGGCTTTTTTCAGATGCATATTTGAGGGCAAATTCCGTATCGTCGATATAACCTTTTCCCTGAAGTTCATTCAGTACATCTGTAATCGTTTCCGGAGCATAGTCTTTTTGCAGAGCCTTGTTCATTAATTCCTGCCGGGAGTGATCCCGCCGGCTAAGTAGTCCCATCAGGTAGGATTTTACCGCAAAACGTCCTTCTTCGCGCTGTAGCTTTTTGAAAAGAGAGGGGCTTATTTCAATCCCCTCCTTTAGATTGTATTCCAGAAGAGTTTGTTCATGGACGCCCAAGAGAAAATTTCCATCCGTGAAAATAGAATAGCGCTCTTTATTCTTTTTCTGAACGGTTATGCCGGTTATGGTAGCAGGGAGTGCGGGGCCGACATCCTCATAGGAATCTGTGGCCATGGTTAATCCTGTTCTTCTTCCTTGGCTTCTTGTTCTTCCTCTTCCTTTCCTTCTACAGGCTGGGGATTTAATTGTTCACGTACCATCTCCTCAATCCGTTCAGTTAACTCAGGATCGGATTCGAGAAATTCAATCGCGTTATCTGTCCCCTGACCAATAGGTTCGCCATCATAGCGATACCAGCTTCCCCGTTTTTCAATGATATCGTATTCGACCGCAAGGTCAAGAATTTCAGACATACGGGAGATCCCTTCGCCATACATAATGTTGAATTCTACTACTTTAAAAGGGGGAGCCACCTTGTTTTTAACAACTTTTACTTTGGTCCGGTTACCGACCACATCATCTCCTTTTTTTAGAGAGCCGATACGGCGGATATCCATACGAACAGAAGAGTAAAACTTAAGCGCCCGTCCCCCGGAGGTAGTTTCGGGATTTCCAAACATAACCCCAATTTTTTCGCGAATCTGGTTGATGAAAATTACGGATGTCCGTGTTTTATTGATGATACCCGTAATTTTACGCATCGCTTGAGACATTAGGCGTGCCTGCAATCCCATGTGAGAGTCACCCATCTCACCTTCAAGCTCAGCTCGGGGTACTAGGGCAGCGACAGAATCCACTACAATTGTATCCAAAGCGGCAGAGCGAATGAGGGTTTCAGTTATTTCAAGAGCCTGTTCGCCACTATCGGGCTGCGATACAAGCAGTTCATCGGTATTGATACCCAGGTTTTTTGCATATCGGGGATCAAAAGCATGTTCGGCATCTACAAAGGCTGCATATCCGCCCGCTTTTTGAGCTTCTGCTACAATATGCATTGCAAGTGTTGTCTTTCCACTCCCTTCCGGACCATAAATTTCAGTAATGCGACCTCGCGGGACCCCACCCACGCCTAGAGCTTGGTCAAGGAGCAGAGATCCAGTAGAGATGCTAGGAACATCCTGGGCCGCTTCGTCTCCCAGGCGCATAATAGTGCCTTTACCATGTTGTTTTTCAATTTGGCCGATGGCCATTTCCAGTGCCTTTTCGCGGTCGTTATTGTCAGACATAAGTGTGTTTCTAGATTTAGTTTTTATTTTTCATCGGTTAATATATCAAATAAAAGTGACAACATAGTGTCATCCCTCTCTATAAAAGATACTGTAAATCAATATATAGACCGGTTATACTATATTTGAATATTTGATTAGTTCGCTATATTCAAAGTTAACTCCATAAAAATAATTAAAATGAGTAAGTAAGATCGTTTTAGAAGGTAATCCTTACAATTTTTTTTGGAATGATAATTTTGATATTCTGGTATTAATATTTCTTCAGCTTCTCTTTTAATTTGTATTTAATTTTAACAAATTCCCGCTTAAGTAGGTAAGTGATAAAAAACCTCATTCTTTTATTTACACAACTTTTACTGTAGATATTTAGGATGTATATCACATCTTGTTAGGCAGATAATTATATTAAATGCAATTTTGTTGGATGTGATAAAAATTGCTTAGATTTGCATCGAAATTCTAAATGAAAAGATATTTATGAGTATTTTAATTGCCGACAGTGGCGCAACAAAAACAGAATGGTGTGTAAAGTCGGCAGACGGTAATGAAATTTATAAAACGGAGGGGCTAAATCCTTACTATCATACCACAAAAAGTATCAAGGATGTTGTTGAGAATGATCTTAGGACTAAGCTGGATGATGGCATAGAGATCACTGACGTCCATTTTTACGGTGCCGGTTGTGACAGTGAGGACAAGAAAAAGAGGGTTGATGATGCTCTTGCTTATAACTTCCCCGATGCAACGCTACATATATATCATGATCTGCTGGGAGCGGCCCGCGCATGTTTTTTTAATGAGCCGGGAATTGCTTGTATCCTGGGTACGGGATCTAATTCCTGTCTCTACGACGGGGAGAAGGTTGTAGAACATATTCCTTCTCTTGCCTTTATCCTCGGAGACGAAGGGAGTGCCGGATATTTCGGTAAAAAGCTCATCAACCAGTATTACCGTTTTGAACTTCCCGATGATTTGCGTGAGGATTTGGAGAAAAATTATAATATGGATCTGGATCATATTACAAGGGAACTTTATGACGGTTCTCAGAAAAGTCGGTTTATTGCTTCTTACGCTTCATTTCTGGGAGATCATGAAGATCATCCCTATGTCAAAGACATGCTCTATGAAGGGTTTGAGAATTTTATCACCAGAATTGTGATGAAATATACCAATGCTTCTGACTATGAAGTGTGTTTCATTGGATCGGTAGCACACGGACATAAAGATATGATCAATGGAATTCTGGAGAAGCACGGGATGAAATCAGGTCGTTATATCAGCAAGCCAATGAAGCGACTTATAGAATTCCATTCACTGTAAAAAGTACAGAATACTGTGATTGATACTCACTGTCATCTCTTTCTTGAACAATTTGATGACGACATTGATGAAGTGCTGCAACGTGCCCATGCCGCAGGTGTGACGCATATTCTCATGCCGGCCATATACTTTGGTTCTCTTTCCCGAATGGATGAGCTGAAGTATCCAAACATAGCTCTTTATAAAATGGCTGGTATCCATCCTACTAAAATTAACGAAGGGAAAAAGACGACCGGAGATGAATTGCTGGAGTATTGCAGTAATGATGATATCGTTGCGGTCGGAGAAACCGGACTGGATTACTACTGGAGTGATGATTACAAGACGGAACAGAAACGCAGCCTACGTATCCACTGTAAGGTAGCTAAAGAGCTGGATAAGCCTATCGTTTTACATAATACTTGTAAATGCATAGATGAAGTTATTCCATATTATCTTTCATTTCAAAAACTGTTGTCGCCTTAAACACAGCGTAGTTAAATGTCAAGTTCGGTCAATATTCTCTTCACTTCAAAAATTGTATAAGTTGTTGTTTGTGCTGCCAGATATTTGTTTTTAATATTTTCAATTGATGTGTTTAAGAAGTTAATGCCCTCAAGGTGACTGTTCACTTCAATGAATTGTTGCATTGCGTTGATCACAGCCTTATAATTCTCCTCTGAATGTAAAGCCAGATGCTCAAGGCCTTGAATAACAATGCCCCATAAACTATCCATATGCCGTTGGGATTTCACATTTTTATCATAAGAGAGCAATAAAAGCTTTATGAAATAAGGGAGAGTATTGAT
>JBEPXF010000189.1:0-6411 GCA_041642075.1 Fodinibius sp. | reverse complement strand
TAGGGGGACTTCAGTGGCGAGTGGCGAGTGGCGAGTGGCTGGGAAAGGGCAGGACGAAGCGGTTTCCCCTTCCCTTTGGAGGAGGACGGAACGAAGCCCTTTCCTCCCTCTTTGGGGGAGGGCCAGGGAGGGGGTGTTGCCTTTGAAAATCATCCTTGTCCTTTGCTCCGCCCTTGTCCTTGGCGCCTGCGGTTTCCATCTGCGCGGGGCGGTGGTGTTACCCGAAGCCATGGAGGTCACCGCCGGTTTGTGGTGGGGTGATTTTTACCTCAGCCGTACCTACCTGCAATACTTGCCCCTTTGTAGAATAATCAGCAGAGGCAACAAATATAATAGTCAAGCTAATTATCAAGACATTTTTTGTAAGCCTTGAATTGTAGACTTTAGTAGCCATCTAATAATTATAATGATTATTTGTTATATCCTTTAAGGATTTCTATTGCAGCCTCCACCATCATCTCCCCACCTCCCGGTGCAAGACGCGAGTTGACTGTCTCATATCCACCTTGTAAAAATGCCCCCTCAGTCGGCACATATGCAATATGTCTATTGGTTAACTCAATCACTAATGTTGTCTCAAATGGAGAGGACTTTTTGATCGCTAATCCAAGTTCTACAAATAATTCTCCAGGCAATCCTACAATTGCTATATCATCATTTATTTTGATCACCTGTATTTCTAATGGGATTGTCCACTGTTCTGTACCAATGGTTGGTGGTATCACTTCGGCTGTACGTCTCATCTTTGCCAGTGATCGAATCTTCAGCATTCTTCTGAATTCTATAAATGAACGCTGATTATACAAGGGATCGCGCTTCTCTTTCATAGCCCATTCCAGTTCCTCCGTTGTATATTGTTGTACCGGAGCATAGATAAACTTTGATTCAGCATTCAATGACGTCTGGTCACTTTTGACTAAATTGGGAATCTGTTTTTCAACAACTTCAGCCAGACTCTCGCCAATTCGTTGGGTTACAGTCCGGGTTCCTTTTTGGTGAGTAGAATCCAAAACATCCACGTGATTGATATCTCCGCTGGCCCCCTGTGCGAATATAGACATAAAGTCCATCCCTAGAGATTCTTTTAGAGTTCTTGCCAGATAGGCCGGATAGTCTGCACTATATTCGGTACCTCCAATTGTATCCGTATGGTTTGCAAAATTGATCAGCCCCGCCACCGGCAGATCATCCTCAACATTTCGCAGTAATAAAATTCCTACTTCAGGATCGATAGGGCCCACCGGACGAACAACATCAGGATTTCCTACTCCCGGATTAGTACGAACCCTCCCATCCTTCATTATAAAACGACGGTTAAAAGAAATCCCTTCCACACTATCTGTACCTGATTTAATAGTCACCTTTTCAATCTCATTATATGCATTTACAAGTGCTTTTTCTACACTCCGAATTAAATGTGCCTCGTAACTATTTTTATCCTCATCTGTCAATTTCCCTGCCCGTTTTTTGTTGACATATTCTTCAAGGGGAAAACCTACATCGGGGTTGTTCCTCACACTCCCGTCATCCGTATGAAATACAGGTCCGGTGTGCGTATGAGTAGCTGCAACAATAATATTTTCATAAGGTATGCCTGTTTTTTCAGAGGCTCCCAAACGTACTTCTGAGGATAATTCTCGGGTAATACCAATTACATCACACACAACGAGAGCAGCCACCTCTGCTCCCTCTTTAAAAACTATAGCCTTAGCATAAAGCGGATCCTTAACACCTGTACTCGGTCCCCGATATTGTCCATATCCAACGGGAGGGGTAATATCAACTTTTGCAACACCGGCGTATAACGAAGAAGATTGAGCTGTAACCTTATTTTCAAATCCCAAGAAAATTAAAGTCACCAGTAGTAATACAAATAAGTTTATGTTAAATTTCTTATACACAACTCATGTACGGTTTGGCAGTTTAAAATTATAGTGATCATTGCTATTAGTCGTAATGTCTTCTGTTAACTCAACTCGATCCAACATTCTCCATTTCTAAAAAACAATTCGATATATATGTTTTATTGTAAAAAATGAGGAGATACAGTAAGCCTAAGTGATTGTTTCTATTATCTTTCATTTTTATATCATGACATGCTATCTAAAACTATACATCGGAATATTCAAGAAAAGAGGAAGCAAAGCTTATCCCATGGATTAATAACCTGGATTCTGATCAGTAGATGGGTCCATAGCTTCATTTAGGTCAAACTCCTCCTCTGGTATTGGCCATAAAAGATGCTTCTCCGCTACTTCACGACCTATATATTCTTCCATAACTTCAAAAACTCTTCCTGACCGCTTAAGATCAAACCAACGCTTGCCTTCAAATTGAAATTCATATCCTCTCTCCTTGACCACCCGATCAATGAATGAATCTGTGTCTGGATAATCTGAAAGGCTAAGATCAACAGAAGAAGGCTGTGTGGGATTATGTCCATATGCCCTGCGATGAACCATATTAAGTGCTTCCAGTGCATCAGCAGTAGGTGAGCCAGCTGCTCGAGCTGAAGCCTCAGCATAGATTAGCAAAACATCCGCATAACGATATACAGGTAAGTCAAATGTAGAGGATGTGGCCTCAGGAGCATTATATTTCTTAGGCGCTAATTTATTTACACCTTCATTTGGAAAATAAGGATCATTACCTATAAAAGGATTAACTTTATCCTCGTCTGCCACATACCAATTAAATTGTTTTCTAAAATCATCATCATTCCATTCTGTATAAAACTGAGCTCCATCATGCCATTGAAAAATACCATAGCCATTACTTCCAAACCAGGGAGTATCTATAGGCATTGTGAACAACACAAGCCCACTGGTACTTTGCTCATTATATTTAAGATAAAATATCTCTTCATTAGAGTTCGCATCCATACCGAAAAGATTATTAAAATCATTGGGAACAGTAACTTCCTCAAGGGAGTATTTGCCTGACTGAATAACTTCATTAGCTTTTGTAGCAGCATCAGAATAACGTCCCTGAAAAAAATAAACATCCGCTAGTATCGTTTTTGCAGACCACATATCAGGCCTTCCAAGAACAGGAGGTTCATTGGGCAAATTATTTTCAGCAAACTCAAGATCACTTGTAATCAGGTCATAAACCTCCTCCTGTGTTGCACGTGGTGCACCTGTTGTCTGATCCATATTCTCTTCCGTATAGATGGGTACTCCTCCCCATCCCCTAACCAACTGAAAATAGGCAAAAGATCTAAAAAATCTAGCCTCGGCAGTAAACCGGTTTTTCTGATCTTCACTTAATACATCACTGTCCGGCACATTCGCTATCACGAGATTTGCATTCCGTATGCTTTGATAAAATACATCCCAATTCGGAATAAGATTACTGGCTCCTACACTACTGAGACCATTCATTGATTTATAAGAGTCAAAATTGGCAGCTCCTGAAAGCCCGGCTCCCCACACTGTATGACAATCTAAGGTACTGATCCACCAACCACTCATTCGCCCACGAACAGGATCAATACTAGCTGCAAGTGCGCTTTCAACCTCAGCAGTAGAATTATAAAAGTCCTCTACCACAAGATCTTTAGGGGATTCAGTCAACATATCATCACATGAGACTACAAAAAACGCTATCAAAAATGTTAAACTAAATATTAATCTCTTCATTTTTTATACCCATTATTTTAAAATTACGCAGTTCCTCATTTAAATTTTTTAAAAGCCAAGCCTTATACCAGCTGTGAATGATTTAGCTGATGGATAGCTGGCGTAATCGATTCCTTGTGCTAATGAAGACGGACCACCACGAGTATTAACATCAGGATCTATCCATGAATAATTAGTAATAGTGAGTATATTTTGTCCACTAATATAGACTTGTGCATGGCGCATTCCAGGTAATAATTCATTTGGAACATTATAGGCCAATTCAATATTACTAAGTCTTATATATGAACCGTCTTCAACATATCTGTCAGAAAACCGAAAATCATGATTTGTAGTGGGTTTAATATACTTAGCATCTGGATTCTCAGGAGTCCAGTAGTTACCGACAATGTCTCTCAACTTGTTGGTTCCATTAGTGTGGTCAGTTGTAAATGCTACTTTGCTCATATTAATAATATCATTACCCTGGGATCCTTCAATAAACATAGATAATGTAAAATTCCGGTATGACATATCAGAATTTATCCCAAAAATAAAATTGGGATTAGGATCTCCGATCTTCACTTTATCACCTACCTCAGTAGTATATTGTAGAAATCCATCCTCGTCATATCCATCCTCCTTATATCCATACATAACCCCCCTTGGCTCACCTTCTCTATATGTATTTGCCCAGTCGGTAAACATTATCATCGACAGTTGACCGCCTAGTATATCTTGCCCTCCATAAAGCTCTTTAACCTCTGAGCGGTTAAATGAAATATTAGCATTTAAATTCCAGTTAAACTCATTTGAACTAAATAGATATGAATTAACTGCAAACTCAAAACCTCTATTTTCAATTCTGCCAATATTTCTTAGAGAATTAGTGTATCCGGTAGAACGTGTTAATTGTACTGCATTTAACAAATCTCGTGTCTCCTTTATATAATAATCTGCTATAAATGACACGCGATCATCAAAAATACTTATATCCACTCCAAAATTGAGTGCCTCTGTAGTTTCCCATTTCAGATCTGAGGCTAATCTACTACCAGGTGCCATGGTTGTAACCAAAGAATTACCCAAGACAGTACTTCCTGGATTCAATCGATTTAACGTAGAATAAGCACTAATCGCTTGGCTGCCTGCCAGTCCCCAACTTGTTCTTAGCTTTAACTCATTAATCAACGTGTTATCCAAATTAATGAATTCTTCATCTGACAGCCTCCATGAAAAAGCTGCGGAAGGGAAATACCCCCATTTATTACCTTCAGTATATACCGAAGAGCCATCGGCTCGCATACTTACTGTAAACAAATAGCGGTCATGAAGGATATAATTTATTCTTCCCAACCCAGATAAAATAGTAGATTCTGTGAAACTCGTATTCGGTGTACCCGGTATACCTGCGGTTGCAAGACTGTGAGAGCCGGGTATATCGCTTAGAAAATTCGATCCTGAACCACTTAATGATTCCGTTCTAAAATCCTGAAATGTTACACCACCTACCGCTGAAATATCATGATTTTCACCAATAGTTCCGTTATAATTAAGAGTTGTTTCCAGTAGGCGACTAATATACTCATTCGTGGAAACACTGGCAGATCCATTTGGATCATTTTGAAAATCCTTTGTTTGGTAGAAATCATTTCGCGTATTTTTACTTTCTACTCCGCCGTCGATATTCAGGACTAATCCATCAATAAACTCATAAGAAATCCCTGCATTAACTAATACATTATTTCGTTTCTGTGTTCTTTCCCTTTCTTCCAAAAAATTATCAGGATGCCATAGCGCTTCGGAAACCCGGTCATCAACAAGCACTGGTTCTACACGGTTGCCCTCTTCGTCATATGCTGGAATATAATTTGGAATCCCATGAGCTCTTCCAATCAGAGACGTTCCAAATCTTCCTTGTTCGGAATTTTGCTGTTGAGTTCCAATTCTCGATAAAGTTATACTAGCATCGACCGAGAACCTTTCACTGACATCATGCTGAATTTTACTGTCAATTGCGTAGCGATTATAGTCACTATTTCGTATAATTCCTTCCTGATTAAAAGCACTACCCGTAATCGAAAATTGTGTTTGGTCATTTCCCCCTCGAACATTTAACGAATTATTATAAATAGGGGCTGTTCGGTAAACTACATCTTCCCAAACAGTTCCCTCTCCCAGGGCTGCAAATTCATCTAACTCCTCTTGGCTAAAACGGTCTTCATCTACCATATTATTTTCTAATACATTATAATACTCGCCAAACTCCAAAGGGTGCATCATTTCAATTGATTTTATAAGCCTTTGATTCCCTATACTACTTTCAAAATTAACCTCTGTCGCTCCACTCCTGCCACTGTTCGTAGAAATAAGAACCACCCCATTAGAAGCTCTTGAACCATAAATCGCAACGGCTGAAGCATCTTTTAAGATTTCTATGCTCTCTATACTGGAATTATTTATAGATTCGGGATCATCAACTGGAAATCCATCCACTATATAAAGGGGCTCATTATTTCCTACTATTGAGTTAGAACCTCTTATTCTAATACTAACATTGCCACCAGGATGACCATTGTTTTGTTTTACACGAACTCCAGCTGCCCTTCCCTTCAACGCCTGCATTACATTTGCTGATGGAACGCTGGTAACCTCATCAGAACCGACTGATGACACAGATCCAGTCAAATCTCTTTTCTCAACGGCACCATACCCAACTACGACCATTTCTTCGCCGGTAATAGCTTGCGATACCATTTCTATCTCAATCTCTGTTCTTCCATTAATTGGC
>JBEPXF010000188.1:0-6435 GCA_041642075.1 Fodinibius sp. | reverse complement strand
TAATCCGCTCTGCTTTTGAATACGTCAAGAAAAATAATCGTAATAAAGTAACCCTCGTTCATAAAGCCAATATTCTGAAATTTACTTCCGGACTCTTTATGGAAGTAGGTGAAGAAATCGCTGGAGAATATCCCGAAATAGAATATGAGGATCTCATTGTTGACAATATGGCCATGCAGATGGTTATGCGTCCTGAACAATTTGATGTCATTGTAACAACGAATCTTTTTGGAGATATCCTTTCTGATCTCGCTTCAGGGCTCGTAGGAGGATTGGGGCTCACCGGAGCAGCCAATATAGGAGATGATGCAGCTATGTTTGAGGCCGTACACGGCTCGGCTCCCGATATTGCAGGAGAAAACAAAGCAAATCCTATCGCTTTCCTGCTCTCTTCGTTGATGCTGCTTGAACATGTCGGTGAAGAAAAACTGGCCGACCGTCTCCGTCAGGCGATATTTTATACGCTTAAGGATAAATCCATATGCACCCCAGACATCGGTGGATACGGTTCAACAACTTCATTCACAGAAGCAGTTTGCAATTACTTGTAGGAATCCTCTTTATCAGATCCACATCATGTAGATATTTTTGTTGTTACACAATGTGGATTCATTCTTTTTACCTATCTCTTATATATAGCCCGGCCCGAGTATATTAAGCTCTGACTGGACTGTTTTATTTTGTTAAATCACATCTTTTTGAGCTATTTCTATTCGTAAGTTCGTATATATTAATGTTATGAGATAGAAGGTTTCCCAAGGAGGCACAGGGAAACCTTCTTAGCAATCAATAGTATATAAAATATTGACTGATTCATTCAGAGAATTTACAATCACAGTTATAAAAAGAAATCACTATGAAATACTTAAAAACAATTTGCTCAATTGCAACGCTCAGTGCTTTGCTGCTGATCGGTAATGTCTCAAATAGTCAGGCTCAGAATTTTGAGGGTATCATCTATTATCAATTTGCTGAAATGGAGCAAAGCGGTATGGACGAGCTTGAATATATGATCAAGGATGAAAACATCCGAATCCAATTTGGAGAAGGTCAACATCAGGGAGCTATGATATTTATCCCGGAAAGTTCAAAAATGCTGTTTGTATTGGAGAACATGAAAAGCTATATGGCTATTGACATGAATGAATGGGCTGACCAAGAGGTTGCGGATGAGGAATGGCAGGAATCAGATTATCAAAAAACCGGAGAAACAAAGGAAATTGCCGGTTACAGTTGTGAAGTATGGGAAATACGCAATCAGGAAGGGGATGAACTGACGATGTGTATGGCTGAAGGAATGGGAACCTTTATGACGCCCGGCAACCCTATGGCCCGCCAGAATGCACCCGAATGGGCAAAGAAAATTTCGTCCGAAGGTTTTATGCCTCTGGAAGTGGTTGAACAGTCTGCCAATGGTGAATCCATTACCCAGCTTCGTGCCACCAGAATTGAGGAACAAGCACTCGAAAGCTCCCTTTTTAATACACCGGATGGCTATAAAGATATGAGCAGCATGATGGAGCAGATGATGAATCAAAATAACTGATAGTTTATATCTGATAAAACATGATATATCTTAATCCAACTCGGACAACAGATCACGGGCTTTATCGCGATAGTTAGAGGATCGGGAGGCATCGGCAACCTTTTCGAGGTAATACCGGGCCTCTTTATAATCTCCTCTATCCGCCAGTATTTTACCCGCATTATAACCGGTAGCCATCCAAAAATCACGTCCCTCTGTATTGGGTAGTTCTTCTCCCAATTCAAAAGCACTTTTATACAGCGACAGAGCTTCATTGGCATTACCCATTTGCTCTACAATCTGTCCCTTCCAGGTCCAAAGCTCCTCCTGAAGTATTTTTTGCTTGGGAAAACCCTCATTATCCCAATGCCTAAGTGTCGTTTCAATATATTCAAGTGCCTTACCATAATGGCGAAGACGATAATAACTTTTCACCAAAAGACGGGCATAGTAGTTATTCCGCGGATACTGCCTCTGTAGTTCTACGAAGTGTTGAACTGCTTCCACATATTCCTTCTCATAATTAAATGCGATATTTCCCAAAAAGTAGGTAGCTTCTGGGCGGGCAAAAACAGCCTTTTCGGAAGCCTCCTGAAGTAAATTTAACCCTTCTTCCTTGTCTCCCTCCGGCAACATCCAGGAAACTGTTTTAACAATAGGATATGCTTCCGGTAGATAGGCTGCATAATAACGCTTTAATCCTTCTGCAAGCTTAATATCTGCCAAATCAGATTCCTGATTCTTGAACTTTTCATTCGCATTCATCGCCTTGCGGGCATAATTCAAGCTACTTATCCACTCTTCGCGATTGGAATGTTGGCGGGCAATATACCCATTGCTAATTGCCTGAATAATAAGAGCATCTACATGCCCCGGCTGATCATGCAGCAATTTACTAGCCTGGTAATCCGCCTTTTTCATCATATTAATAAACTTTTCATCGTGAGAGGTATCCTGAAGATCTGAAAGTATCTCCCACCAAAATTTCATACCTTCCATCAGCATCCACAGTGGATGTTGAGGATACTTGTTTTTCCATTCAGAGAGTCGTTGGTCTGCTCCCTCAACTTGAAAGTTATAAATTGAATCTACTGCTGCTTTTGCATCGGGACGAAATTCAGGATCCGTTACCAATTCGGGAACTTGCCCAGCTCCACTCAAGGGTAAAAACAGGCAAAGCAGTAACAGTAATTTCAGAATTTTCACAACTTTTTTACCCATTAACAGTTGTCACCCGTATCTTATTGCAGATAATTCTGAAACCACTCCCTCGACGCGGTAACAACCTTCTGAAAAGTATCGGGAAACTCTTCATCATCAAAGGGATGTGAAGTATCAAAAGTGTGACCTGAGTTAGGCATGAGTAAAATTTCCTTCTCTTCTGAGGAACAGTGTTCATATAATTTTTCGGCTTCGCTGAATGGGACGGCCTCGTCTCCCCTGGAATGCACAAAAAGAACCGGAATATTGAGTTCTTCAACCCGCTTAACAGCCATCAGCCGATCTGCATTTTCCAGAGCATCTTCATACACTATTTTCCTGACCGGCATAATTTGTCCCGTACGTCCGTTTATAATCTCCGTCACACCCTTTTCCTCCCAATCACTTACCATTTCCGAACTCCAGCGGGCATTATAATCTGCTACAGCAGACCATGTTACCAAGCACTTTATTTCCGGATATTCTGCCGAAGCTGCTACTGCCGTATGTCCCCCGCGCGAGTGTCCTATAATACCGACGGTATCGGAATCCAACTGTACCTCATCCGGCACTGCTACTTCACCATCTTTGAGCGCTGCAATAACTGATCCCACATCATCCAGATCCTGGCTCAGTGTTTCCCGGGCAAAGAGATCCAGCTGATCAAATTCTGTCATGCTCTCTCCCACGCCATTCAGAGAAAAATTCATTGCCAGCACTGCAAATCCGGCCTGACTTAACTCAGCACAGGCATCAGGGAACGCTCCCCAGTCTTTAAAGCCCTTAAAACCGTGCAGAAAAAGAACTACCGGCAGTGGCTGACCGGAAGTTTCCTCATCCGGAATATGCAAATCATAATAAATGGGCAGATCTTCATTGGAAGGAACAGAACCGGATTGTTTCATAACCAATAGATGTAAATCTTAATATTTAAATGTTAAGTGACTTATCTCGCTTAGTAAAGGAATATTATTCGGACGAAAATGAGAATTACTCAAATTGACTACTTCTTAAAATTCAAAGGTTCAAGTTTTACCAACTTTCGAAGTGCATTAATTTCACGTTCCTCGAGATATCGCCACTGTCCCATCTTAACACTGTTAAGATTCAGGCCTGCATAGTCAATGCGCTTCAGTTTTGTTGCCACAGTGCCAAAATATTCAACCATTCTCCGTACCAGCCGGTTGCGCCCCTCAAAAATAGTCAGAACAAAGCCGTTGGGAGTACGGGCAATACTGTGAGCCTTGGCAAAGCCATCTTCCAGTTCGATCCCCTCCTGGAGTTCCTGCAACTCATTATCCTTCAGCTTTCGTTCAGTTTCTACCTCGTAGGTCTTGCGTACCTCGTAGCTGGGATGCATCAGCCGGTTTGCCAGATCTCCGTCATTCGTCAACAGCAACAGACCCATCGTATGTCGATCAAGACGCCCCACCGGGTAAACCCGCTTTCCCGTAGCATTTTCAACTTTATCCATTACGGTATCGCGGTTACGCGGATCATCCGTGG
This sequence comes from Fodinibius sp., assembly GCA_041642075.1. Taxonomy (GTDB): domain Bacteria; phylum Bacteroidota; class Rhodothermia; order Balneolales; family Balneolaceae; genus Fodinibius. The sequence continues at coordinate 2,204 of JBEPXF010000188.1, read as the reverse complement.
TAGTAATCGTATCTTTCGGTTTATTTAGGAGAATATAAACCAGTTTTTCAAGACTTAGTTGTTCTTCCTCTACCACAACACGATCGGTACGCTGTACCTTTACTCCCATCTGCGTTACCACCTCATCGTTTACCTTCACCTTGCCCGCAGCAATATAGTCATCTGCCTTCCGACGGGAACAAAATCCACAGTGGGCGATGTACTTATTCAGGCGTATTTCCTCATCCTCGCTGTAGTTCTGATCCACAGCATGGGGTGCTTCCTTACGATTTCTCTGATTACTCCTCCTCTTTCGTCGACTCATTATCTGGTTTTTCTATTGATTCAAATTCTTTCTCTTCCTGCTCGCTCTCCTGTGTATTCACTTCTTCATCGCTATCCTCTGCCTCTTGCGACTCCTCTTCCAGGGTTAACTCTTCAGCGGTATACCCATCAAGGTCAGGCACTTCATCCTCATCTATCTTGTCGACTGCCTCAATAAGCGAGAGGGCCGTTTCCGTGGCATCCTCATCCTCCGCCTTTTCCTGCAACTCTTTAAGTTCGAGCTGCCGATCAAAAAGGAATTGGCGATGTTCAGCCATATCATCATCCCGGAGAATCTCCTCGATTTCCCGCGGCTTGGGCAGCTCATCAATGGAGTTGATGCCAAAATGCTTCAAAAAATGCTTGGTCGTTCGATATAACAGGGGTTTCCCCGGCGCATCCAATCGACCGGAGACCTCAATCAATACTTTCTCCAGCAGCTGACGCAGGATATAACCGGAATCCACTCCGCGGATGTCATCCACTTCAGGCTTGGTTACAGGTTGCTTGTAGGCCACAATAGCCAGGGTTTCTATGGCCGACTGAGAAAGTTTTCTATAGGCATTTTCGTGCTGAAAAATACTCAACCACGGTTCATAGCGTTTTTTAGTAGCAAAAGTATATCCGCCGCCTACCAAAGTAATTTCAAAAGCCAGGCCGTTCTCCTCATACCGCTGATTTAACTTATCCACAAATGGTTCAACGGCCTCAGTTTCCAAACCCAGGTTTTCTTCCCCTTTGGCAATAATTTCACAGATCTTTTCCGCAGTGATAGGCTCCGGACTTGAAAAGATAAGCGCTTCAATCACTGAAGAAAGACGCGTGCCGTCAACAAATTCGTAATCATTCATAACCTAAATTCATCTGATCGAGGGATTTCATATCCCATTCCATGGAGTGGAAAATAAGAAAAATTGTTAAGCTTCGTACTCTTTGATAATAAAGAATCCGTCATTCCCCTGCTCCTGGTATAATGGCATCAAGATATAGCCATCGCAACGAGCCTCTATTTTCCCCCTTCGGTCGGAAGCCAACCACTCTCCCTCTTTAACCTTCTGAAAATTACTATAGCCAGGACGCATTTTAAACTCATCCCCCTCCTCTATGATATGCTGATATACCAACTCGGTTTGTGCAGGCAACTGACGAGTATGTGACTGAAGATGCTCCCGAAATTTAGCTATCTCCGGATAATGTTCCGCCTTAATACAACCTAAGGCCTGTAGTAGCAAAAATAAAGAAGCCGTAATATTGTACTGGGTTAACTGATTCGTATGCTGCCCCCCTTCCAGGGCAAATGAAAGAATCCCGCGCTTCTGATAATATTTTAATGCCGTTCCACGCAGCGATTCCCCGATGCCAAATACCATTGGTGCATAAATCTGTGACAACAACTCACGATGCTCTTTTGCCGTGCCGGGGATCGTAAACATAGCTCCCTCTGCCGAAAATGTATGCACATCGGCAAGAATCACTTTTTCACTACTGTTCTCCTGGAGGCGATCCAGGATACGCAATAGCCGCTTTACTTCAAGGCGTTCGCTTGACCGCAAATGATGTTCGGGCTTTGATCGAATATCTTCTATAATAGACGTAAACCAGATGCGATTCATATCCTCATCTACATAGCGTACCCCATGCTGCAGGGCTTGCAGATTTGCACGTATTCCTATGAGACGTCCCCGAAACTCTTCTTTTCGCTGCTCTAAAAGTTCAATAATACCACTGACCGCCTCCACACCGGCCGTTTCATTACCGTGCATGCCGGTTAGAAGGATAACCAACGGGCCCGCTTTTTGCCCTTCCAACGACCCAATAATCCGCTTTGATGCTATTTGAATGTTATCTTCTGTTGTAGCCGTTTTATTCATTAGAATCGCTGTTCGAATATAATGCTTTCA
>JBEPXF010000187.1:0-6452 GCA_041642075.1 Fodinibius sp. | reverse complement strand
AAACCCTTACCGGATATCTGTTGATCAGAAAAACGGCTATCTCTATTGGGGAGAAGTGGGGCCGGATGCCGATAACGACAGCTTGGATACGAGAGGTCCCAAGGGGTATGATGAGATTAATCAAGCCCGGGAAGCCGGTTTTTTTGGATGGCCGATGTTTATAGCGGACAACCAGGCCTACCATCGGTATGATTATGGCACTGGAGAATCCGGAGAGGCATTTGATCCCGATAATCCCCGAAATTTATCCCCGAATAACACAGGCATTGAAGAGTTGCCATCACCCGAGCCGGCATTTATCTGGTATCCTTATGGTGAATCCGAGGAATTTCCGCAGGTAGGTACCGGTGGACGGAATGCAATGGCAGGCCCCGTTTACTATACGGATATGTATCCGGAGGAAACCCGACTGCCTGAATATTACGATGGCAAATTGTTTATTTATGAATGGGTCCGAGGCTGGATCAAGGTGGTAACCATGCAGCCCAACGGAGATTATGATAAGATGGAATCCTTTATGGCAGAAACTGATTTTGCTGCTCCCATTGATATGGAAGTTGGTCCCGATGGACGCTTATATATTCTTGAGTATGGTAGTGGTTGGTTTGCACAAAATGAAGATTCGGGGCTATCACGAATCGATTTCAATGCCGGAAATCGTGCCCCGGTCATAGAAAATATCTCTGTTAACAAAACTTCCGGCACGTTGCCACTTGATATTGTGGCTTCCGTGGATGCCAGCGATCCCGAAGGGGATCCATTGAGCTATACTTGGAATCTTGGAGATGGAACAACCCGTGAAACGGACGAGCCCACAGTAGAGCATACATATGAGGAAATAGGAGAGTATGCTATTACAGTAGAAGTTAACGACGGACAGGGCCATACTGAAACAAGTAATCCAGTTTCCGTATACGCTGGCAATGAGGAGCCCGAAGTTCATATAGAAATTGAAGGAAACAACACTTTTTACTTCCCCGATCAGCCGGTTTCATATACGATTCGCGTGGTGGATGAAGGAGATACCTTGTCTTCTGATGCGCTTTCCAGTTTATTTGTTTCAGCAAATTATGTGGAAGGTGATGAGCTTGCCGAAGCTTCCGAGGGTCATCAGGAGGCTACCGAAACGATGAGTGGCCGTAATCTTATTGATTCCTACAACTGCCAGGCATGCCATGCGGTGGACTCAGAATCTATTGGCCCTTCCTATACAGAAGTTGCTGAGAGATATCAGGATTCAACAAATGTTGATTCTTATTTAATTGACCAAATTATTAATGGTAGTTCCGGCGTGTGGGGAGACCGAGCGATGCCGGCTCATAGCGATCTCAGTGAAGCGGATGCCCAGCGAATTGTTTCCTGGATTATGTCCCTGAGTGATGAGGGTGAGGAAGGCCAGGAATCGTTACCAGCAAAAGGAGAAGTCCAGCCGACGCTGGGTGAAGAACCTATTTCTAACGGAGTTTTGGTGCTTTCTGCCAGTTATACTGATGAGGGAAGTGCTGATACCAAGCCATTAACGGGCAATGCCAGTGTTTCATTGAAGAATAATAGCATTGATTTAGGTACAGCTTCAGAATTGGAAGGTTACTCTTCTATGACTTTTGGAGGCAATTATTTATTAATAGCTCCACAGGATGAAGGTTACTTTAATCTGGGCAACATTGACCTGAGTGGAATATCTGCTGTTCAGATAATGACGGTTACCCAGCAAGAAGTAGGGGAGGAATATCAGTTTGAACTTCGACTGGGTGGTCCCGAAGGTAAAAAAGTGGGTGAAGGCATTAGAAATAATGTTGGACAACAAACCGAGCAGGGAATGTTTGTAAGTCCTCTAACCATTTCATTAGATGAAGAGGCGATCGATGGATCCGGGGAGTTATATATTGTAAGTCGTCCAGTTGAAGAAGAAGCCTCCAGTCAAATTATTTTATCAGAAATTACATTTCAAAACGAATAAAGAAAGTCACTTACAAGAATGAGAAAGGCTGTACTAAGCTTTTAAGAGTTTGGTACAGCTTTTTTTATTCGGATTAATTTTATACTTCTGTTATCGGTAGAACCAGATAGGAAGTTAGCTTTTTTTGCTAAAAGTTATGCCTCATTACCCGTATATTTGGTAATGTTTTTTTAAAGAAAATTTCTTTTCCGGGATTTACATTTTCGCTTCCCCTACTAATGGTTGACTCCAAAAAAGAGACATTTTTTATAATCTTCTCACTTTGGCTCCTGGTGTTTGCTGCCAGCAGCCAAATTATGATCATTGCTCCCATTTTGCCACGGATTAGCGAGCAGTTGGCCGTTTCCGAAGCTTTATTGGGTACGTTGGTAACTGCTTATGCTGTTATGGTAGGTCTGTGTGCTTTAATAACGGGACCCATATCCGATAAAATAGGTCGTCGTAAAATCTTACTTATTGGAACGGGCATGATGGCTGCGGCACTTCTGATGCACGGTTTGATTACCAATTACCTGACGTTTTTGATTGTACGCGGGCTGGCGGGTGCTGCTGGCGGTATCCTGAGTGGTTCGTCGGTATCGTATGTGGGTGATTATTTCCCTTATCATCGGCGCGGATGGGCAAATGGATGGATTATGAGCGGTATAGCTATGGGACAAATCCTGGGGATTCCTATAGGAACGGTACTCGCCGAATATATGGGATTTCGCGCTCCGTTTTTGGCTTTTGCAGGGCTTATGATTTTAACCTTCTTATTGATTTGGCTGACGGTGCCCCAACCCGATGTGAAGCTACAGAGAGCCAGGATTACGGTTCTGGGGTCGATACGAAAATATTTGTTGATGCTGCAAAAGCCTGAAATTATAGCGGCCGCGGGTAGTTATTTTTTAATGTTTCTGAGTATATCCCTTTATGTGATTTTTCTCCCTACTTGGCTCGAAACCACATTTGAGGTATCCGGTAACGAGATTGCCACACTCTTTTTTGCCGGAGGTATTGCCAATGTAATAACAGGTCCGCAAGCCGGAAAGCTATCTGATAAATGGGGCCGAAAAAGTATTATCATCTTTTCTTGTGTGGGTCTGGCGCTAGTTATGATATTTACTACGTTACTGGTACAGTCATTTTGGATGGCCTATCCACTGTTCTTCGTTACAATGATGCTGGTAGCAATGCGGATAAGTCCATTCCAGGCCCTTACAACTGAGTTGGTCTCAGCAGGTAAACGAGGAACGCTTATGAGTTTACTGGTAGCAATTGGACAGGTAGGATATGGTCTCGGTGGTTCTATTGCGGGTCCGGCCTATGTATGGAAAGGATATTTCAGCAATACTGTAATTGGGGCCATCATGATTTTTGGGATGGCTTTCCTGGTATGGAGATATTTGCCCGAACCTGAAGTAGAGGGAGAATGATAGTTATGAAGCCATGGCTTCAGTTTTTTAAAAGGATGAAACCGGGAAAATAGAAATAAAAATGTTGGGAGAGTGAGTTTTTGACAAATGTACAAAAATATTTAAAATCGACTGACAATCGTTTGGACCTGTCGGGCATAACTTCCGCCAAATAGATTGGTATGCACCAACAGGGGATAGAGATTGTAGATATCCTTACGATTATTAAAATCCGGTTGAAGGGGATATGCTTCCTTGTAGGCCTGATAAAAATCCCGTGAAAATCCTCCGAAAAGATGAGTGAAGGCCAGCTCTATTTCCCGATGCCCATGATAGACAGCCGGATCAAATATTGTAGCCCGGCCCTGGCCATCATAAAAATAGTTACCTCCCCACAGGTCTCCGTGCAGCAGGCTGGCCGGTTCTTCGGGAAAGATATCAGGCAACTGTGTATACATGGTTTTGAAGTGGGCGATAGTTTCGGAACCGAGTTTGTGGGTATCAGCCGCCATGCGAAGCTGCGGTTCCATCCGCTCTTTGACAAAAAAATCGACCCACCCTTTGTGCTGTTGGTTTGATTGAGGTAATTTCCCAATAAAGTTATCGTGGTCGAGCCCGTATTGTTTAGCCTGATGCTTATGTAGTGCAGCCAGCTGGCGACCAAAATCTTTTGCTGAATGGTCAGTAGACCGTCCCTCTGAGATATATTCCAGGGCAAGGTAGCCGGTATCATCCATTGTTTTTCCCAGCGCCAGGGTAGAAGGGATGCGTAACTTAGTTTCTGCGGCTGCCAGTAACTTAAGTCCCCGTTTCTCTTTAACAAACATATCGGGATCGGCCGAAGAATTCCATTTCAGGAAGCAATGTGTACCGTCAGAAAGTATAAGCTTTGCTGCCCGGTTAATGCTTCCACCGGAAACAGATCGAATATCAGCGATTCCTGTGTCCAGTTTTTTTCGCAATTGTTGCCTGATGGCGTCGGGAATCATGATTATTGTATGTGTTCCTCCAGTTCGTTTAGAAGTTCTTCACAACTCCGTTTAACGATCTGAAAAACGTTTTCGAACCCGTCTATGCCACCTGCATAGGGATCGGGGACCTGTCCATCGCCGGGTTTGGGGTCAAAATCTCGCATGCGGCCGACTTTGTCCTCATGCTTATCGGAGGTCAGTCGCATAATATTTGCGTAATTGCTGTCATCCATGGCAAGGATCAGATCGAAAGAGTCGAGATCAGAAGAACGAAACTGGCGCGCTTTGGAGTGTAGCGTAACGCCATGTTTATTAGCAGTACGCTGACTGTTGCTGTTTGCAGATTCTCCGACATGGTAAGCCGATGTTCCCGCTGAGTCAATTTCAAAAAAGTCAGAGAGGTCTCGTTCATCAACCAAGTGCTGGAAAATGCCTTCGGCGGTCGGACTTCGACAGATATTTCCAAGGCAAACAAAACATATTTTGTAGGGATTTTCTTTTGTTATAGGCTTCTCTACGGTTAAATCCATGGTTTTAACAGACCTCAAGAGTTATTAAATATTCGTACTTTGCAAAGGATAACGGAAAGCCTGCTCTTATTAAAGTTTTTAGCTCATAAATTTCATTTTTTGGACTTGCAAATGGGTCAGGCAATGCTTTTAATAGTTCGCTGCCGTAGAAAAAATGTTTTTCAAATATGAATTGATGGACTAAGACTTGTATCTTTGAGGCTAATTTAAAGTGACGAAGATTTTATTTCTATATCAATAGCTGCGGGAAAGTGGACAAAAAATGATATATTGTCTGCTTTCAAAATAGAAACTGAGCACGAACAATGTTTTTATGAGTAAACAGTTCGAAGAAGTTAAAAAGTTAAATTTTTCAAAATTAGAAGTAGAAACCCTTAAGTGGTGGAAAGAGCAAAATATTTTTGAAAAGAGCCTTTCTACCCGCAGCGAGGGTATTCCTTTTACTTTTTATGAAGGTCCGCCCACGGCTAACGGTAAGCCGGGCATCCATCATGTGATGGCCCGGACGGTCAAGGATATGTTTTGCCGCTATAAAACATTGAAAGGCTTCCGTGTAGAGCGAAAGGCCGGCTGGGATACTCACGGGTTGCCCGTAGAAATTGAGGTGGAAAAAGAGCTGGATCTCGAAGGACGTGCTCAGGTTGAAGAGTATGGAGTCGCCGAATACAATGAAAAATGCCGTAAGAGTGTTTTAAAGTATAAGGATCTATGGGACCGGTTAACGGAACGCATGGCCTACTGGGTAGATCTGGAAGATCCCTATATAACCTTTGATAATGATTATATCGAATCGGTTTGGTGGGCTTTTAAGACCCTGTATGAAAAGGGTCTCGTGTATCAGGGATATAAAATTCAGTGGTATTCCCCGGGAAGTGGGACGGTCTTGTCTTCGCACGAGGTAAGTCTGGGATATGAGGAAACACAGGATCCTTCTATCTTTGTAAAGTTTCAGGTAGGTATGGCACAGGATGTCTACTTCCTGGCTTGGACCACGACACCGTGGACGATCATTTCGAACATGGCGCTGGCGGTCAATCCGGTTTTGGATTATGCCAAGATTAAGTTATCCGAGGGAGATCGAACTGAGTATTACATTCTGGCCAAAGATTGTATTGAAGAGGTTATCGACCATGATTACGAGATAGTAGAAGAATATAAAGGAGAAGATCTGATTGGATGGACCTACGATCCGGTCTTCGACTATGCACTGGAAGAATTTGATCGTTCAGAGGCGTGGAGCGTGGTTCCCGCAGATTACGTAACTACCGAAGAAGGTACCGGGGTAGTTCACACTGCGCCAGCTTTTGGTGCGGATGACTTTGAGACGGGACAAAAGAATGATATCCCCATGTTTAATCCCATTGATGAGGATGGCAGGTTTACCGATCAGGTGCCCGAGTTTGAAGGAGAGTGGTTTAAAGATGCCGACAAGGGAATTTCCCGGGCAATTAAGGATAAGCACCTGATGTACAAGCACGAGACTTATGTACACAACTATCCCTTTGACTGGCGTAAAGGCACACCTCTAATGTCTTATCCCGTAGAGTCGTGGTTTGTGGAAACCACTGAAGTGAAGGATAAGATGGTGAGTTCAAAT
>JBEPXF010000186.1:0-6465 GCA_041642075.1 Fodinibius sp. | reverse complement strand
AATTGGGCGAAAACGGTGTATTTAAGAATGATAATATCTTTTCTCGCTTCCGTGATGGAGAAGTAGGATTGGCCAGTCCCGATGAAGTTGAATATATGGATGTAGCTACCAACCAGTTGACTTCGGTTGCTGCTGCGCTTATTCCTTTTATTGAGCATAACGATGCCAACCGTGCCCTTATGGGTTCTAACATGCAGCGACAGGCCGTGCCATTATTACGCCCTGAAGCTCCGGTAGTGGGTACGGGACTTGAACACCGTGCTGCCAAAGACTCACGGGCTATCATTACTGCAGAAAAAGATGGAGAAGTAGTTTATGTAAGCTCTAAAGAGATTCATGTTAAATATGATCGTACGGAGCTAGAGCAAAACTGTTATTTTGATGATGGTGTTAAAAAGTACGATCTGACAAAGTTTGAACGTACCAATCAAAGTACTACTATCAATCAAAAGCCTATTGTTGAAGTAGGTGACAAAGTTGTTAAAGGCCAGACACTGGCTGATGGTTGTGCTACTGATCAGGGTGAGCTTGCTCTTGGACGTAACCTGCTGGTTGGTTTTATGCCTTGGAGAGGATACAACTTTGAGGATGCCATTGTGGTAAGTGAACGGGTCGTTCAGGATGATCTGTATACTTCTATTCACATCGAAGAATTTGAGCAGGAAGTTCGTGATACCAAACGTGGTGAAGAGGAACTAACGCGTGAAATTCCGAATGTGAGTGAAGAGGCTACTAAGAATCTTGACGAGCACGGAATTATTAGAACGGGTGCTAAAATCAAGCCAGGTGATATTCTGGTTGGAAAAATTACACCCAAAGGTGAGACTGATCCAACACCGGAAGAGAAACTTCTTCGTGCGATCTTTGGTGATAAAGCCGGTGATGTAAAAGATGCATCGCTGAAAGTGAAGCCGGGTGTTCATGGAACGGTCATTGATACCAAGCTCTTCAGTCGTAAGCGAGACGAACAGATTTCGCGAAAAGAGGAGAAGAAGCAGGTTGAACTGGAAAATGAGCGACATGCCGAAAAGGTAGATGAGCTTAACAGTCAAATGGTTGACAATCTTTACAGTCTGTTAAGAGATAAAACATCGCCAGGTGTGTATGATTTTAGTGGCGTAGAGCTTATACCTAAGGGTGAAAAATACCGCAAGTCAGATTTTGAGGAGCTCGATCCCGTTAATATCAACGAAAATATTCAATGGGCTACCGACGATGAATTGGTAGAACATGTGCGATTACTCTTCCAAAATTATCGTGATCTTAGAAGAGAAATTGACACTGAAGCCAAGCGACGCAAGTATCAGATTCAGGTCGGAGATGATCTGCCACCGGGTATTATTCAAAAAGCCAAGGTTTATGTTGCTAAAAAACGTAAGCTGCAGGTGGGAGATAAAATGGCTGGCCGTCATGGTAACAAAGGTGTTATCGCTAAGGTAGTACCTGTAGAAGATATGCCTTATATGAAAGACGGTACCCCTGTTGATATTTGCTTGAATCCACTTGGGGTACCATCCCGAATGAACCTGGGTCAGATTTATGAGACTATTCTCGGCTGGGCCGCTAAAAAACTTGGCGTTAAGTTTGCTTCTCCAATTTTTGACGGAGCAACTGAAGACCAGGTTAAGGAGCAGCTCCGTGAAGCTGGTCTGCCTGAAGATGGTCGTGTTACACTTTACGATGGACGCACAGGCCAACCAATGGACCAGAAAACTACAGTCGGTTATATGTATATGTTGAAACTCAATCACTTGATTGAGGATAAGATGCATGCCCGGTCTATTGGACCTTATTCATTAATTACGCAACAACCGCTGGGTGGCAAAGCTCAGTTTGGTGGTCAGCGTCTCGGTGAAATGGAGGTATGGGCTCTGTATGCTTATGGAGCTTCCAGTATCCTCAAAGAGATGCTTACTGTTAAAAGTGACGATGTGAAAGGCCGCTCCCGTATCTACGAAGCAATTGTCAAAGGCGAAAATCTGCCTGAAGGCAATGTGCCTGAATCATTTAAGGTACTGCTGCGAGAAATGATGGGACTCGGTCTTGAGATTCACATCGATTAATTAAAACACAGAATTTGCACTGTTCAATAAAGTCAATCCGGAGGTACATCCTTGCCGACTACTAACACATTAACAGTTTCGAAAGACTTCGATACAATTGGTATTTCTCTTGCGTCGCCGGAGACTATTCTCTCCCGCTCGCATGGTGAAGTCTTAACGCCGGAAACAATTAATTATCGTACTTTTAAACCGGAAATGGACGGTCTTTTCTGCGAAAAGATTTTTGGTCCGGTTAAAGATTATGAATGCCACTGCGGCAAATACAAGCGAATCCGCTACAAAGGGATTATCTGTGACCGCTGTGGTGTAGAAGTTACACGAAAAGCCGTTCGCCGAGAGCGTATGGGGCACATTTCCCTAACGGTGCCGGTGGTTCATATATGGTACTTTAAATCACTTCCAAATAAACTTGCATATCTTCTTGGGTATTCTTCCAAGAATCTTGAGAAGATTGTCTATTACGAGACCTATGTGATCATGAATCCGGGAGTAGCCCGCGATCTTGGTTATAAAAAAAGCGATCTTATTTCTGAAGAGGAGTATTACGATATTCAGGAACAACTCCCCGAGGATCAGTGGGAGATGGATGACGAAGATCCGGATAAATTCCGGGCTAAAGAAGGAGCAGATGCCATTGAAGAGCTGCTTGCTACGCTCGATCTCGATGAATTGGCTTACCGCCTTCGTTATGAAGCACGTAATGAGACGTCTCAGATGCGGAAGAAGAAAAAGCTAAAACGCCTGCAGGTTATAGAATCATTCCGTGCGGCCAACCAGCATACCGAAAACCGTCCCGAATGGATGGTACAGCGTGTCATTCCGGTTATTCCACCGGAACTTCGTCCGCTTGTTCCTTTGGAAGGGGGACGATTTGCAACATCCGATCTCAATGATCTGTATCGTCGGGTAATTATCCGAAATAATCGTTTGAAGCGTTTGATCGATATTAAGGCACCCGATGTGATCCTCCGCAACGAGAAACGCATGCTGCAAGAGGCTGTTGATTCTCTTTACGATAATTCCCGTAAGTCAAATGCTGTACGTAATAATAATCGTCCGCTTAAATCACTCAGTGATATGCTGAAGGGTAAGAGTGGTCGTTTCCGACAGAATCTGTTGGGTAAGCGGGTTGATTATTCCGGACGTTCGGTAATTGTAGCAGGACCTGAGTTAGGTTTGCATGAATGTGGTCTGCCAAAAGAGATGGCGGTAGAGCTTTATAAACCGTTTATTATTCGACGACTTATTGAACGTGGATATGTTAAGACGGTTAAATCAGCCAAGAAGGTTGTTGATCGCCGCGATCCGGAAGTTTGGGAGGTACTGGAGAATGTTATTGATGGACACCCGGTACTGCTTAACCGTGCACCAACATTGCACAGGCTAGGTATACAGGCATATCAGCCGGTGCTTATTGAGGAGAAAGCGGTACGCTTGCATCCTCTTTCTTGTACAGCATTTAACGCCGACTTTGACGGTGATCAGATGGCGGTTCACTTGCCGCTGAGTCATGATGCTATACTTGAAGCTTCAGTCTTGATGTTAGGCTCGCATAATATTTTAAGTCCCGCTAGTGGGGGACCTATTGCGGTGCCTTCACAGGATATGGTTCTGGGTATTTATTACATGACGAAAATGGCCAGTGATAAAAGAGGAGAAGGTAAAACTTTTGCCAATACCAGTGAGGTACTTGTAGCCTACGATCGTGATCGTTTGGATATGCATGCCAAGATTAATGTCCGTATTCCTAAAGTAGATGAAAACGGGGAAGAAGGATATGAGATCATAAAAACTACCACCGGTCGTGTGCTCTTTAATGAGATTATTCCGGATGAAATGGGTTTCATTAACCGTACGCTTGGTAAGAAAGAGTTGCGTAAAATTATTGGTGATATCCATTATAAAGTAGGAACTTCCCGAACCGTTGAATTCCTGGATAATATGAAGGAAATGGGCTTCGAACAGGCAACTGTCGGAGGTATTTCCTTTAGCCTGGAAGATATTGTGATACCGGATGAAAAAGATAAGCTCATCCAGAATACCAAGGATGAAGTAGAAGACATTACCGGACGTTATGAGATGGGCTTCATTACGGATAACGAACGCTACAATCAGGTTATTGATAAGTGGACAAGTACTACGAACCGTGTGTCTGAATCCCTATTTACAGCGTTGACGGAAGACCGGCAGGGTTTTAATCCTGTCTATATGATGGCTGACTCTGGCGCTCGTGGATCGAAAGAACAGATTCGACAGCTGGGCGGTATGCGTGGATTGATGGCAAAACCACAGAAAAGTTCCCAGCAGGAAGGGAATGAGGTTATTGAGAATCCAATTCTCTCCTCTTTTAAAGAGGGACTTACAGTACTTGAATACTTTATTTCAACTCACGGTGCCCGTAAAGGTCTTGCTGATACAGCGCTTAAAACAGCTGATGCTGGTTATCTGACGCGCCGTCTCGTTGACGTATCTCAGGATATCATTATTAACGAGCAAGATTGTGGAACACTTCGCGGGATTAAGATGAAAGCACTTAAAGATAACGAGGATGTTATCGAAAGCCTTGAAGATCGTATTCTTGGCCGTGTTTCTCTGCATGATATCTATGATCCTCTCACAGATGAGCTGATCTGTGAAGCAAATCAGATGATTGATGAAGGAGTAGCACAAAGTATTGCCGAAACCTCCATAGAAGAGGTTGAAATTCGATCGGTACTTACGTGTGAAACCGAGCGTGGTGTATGTTCAAAATGCTATGGTCGTGATCTTTCAAGGGGAACGATGGTACAGGTTGGTGAGGCCGTAGGTGTTATTGCTGCCCAATCAATTGGTGAGCCTGGTACTCAGCTTACCCTGCGAACTTTCCACGTTGGTGGTACAGCTTCTCGTATGGAGTCTGAATCACAACACAAAGCGAAGTTTGACGGTAAGATTGAGTTTGAAAATATCCGGGTAGTTGAATACGACGACGGAGAAGAGATCCATGATGTAGTTCTTAGTCGTGCCGGAGAGATAAAAATTGTAGACGAAGAAGGTAAGGTACTGACCACCTATAATATACCGTACGGCTCAGAACTCCTGGTTGAAGAGGGAGATGAAATTCCGAAAGGAGTACCAATCTGTAGCTGGGATCCGTATAATGCCAATATCTATGCGGAAATAGATGGTAAGGTTGAGTACAAGGACATTATGGAAGACATTACGTTTTCCGAAGAAACAGATGCCCAGACTGGGCACCGCGAAAAAGTGGTGATAGATTCCAAAGACCGTTCACTTGTCCCTACGCTATTGGTTAAGGGGAAAGATGATCGTATCAGAGAGAAAACCTTGCCTGTCGATACTCATATTGTTGTTGAAGACGGTGAAGAAGTATCAGCAGGACAGGTACTTGCTAAGATTCCGCGATCAACGGGTCAATCCAAGGATATTACTGCTGGTCTGCCGCGTGTTACGGAGCTATTTGAGGCTCGTTCACCGAGTGATCCTGCTGCTGTATCTGAGATTGACGGTATCGTTCGCATGGGCGGTCGTAAACGTGGTAAACAGGAAGTGATTGTCGAAAGTAAGGACGGTAAAACGGAGAAAACGTATCTCATTTCACTCTCCAAGCATATCCTTGTTCAGGAGAATGATTATGTAGAGGCCGGACAACAACTTTCTGACGGTACAATTCCTGCGGAAGAAATTCTGAATATCCTCGGGCCTTATGCCGTACAGTCATACCTTGTGAATGAAATCCAGGAGGTTTACCGACTGCAGGGTGTACAGATTAATGATAAGCACATTGAAACTATTGTGCGGACCATGATGCAGAAGGTAGAGGTTACCGATTCCGGTGATACTATGTTCCTTGAAGGGGATAAAGTTGATCGGTTCGAGCTTAATCGCAAGAACGATCAACTTATTGGTAAATATGTAGTTACCGATACCGGAGGCAGTGACCTTAAACAAGGCACGATTTTAGATCGCCGTGAGGTTCGTGAAATTAATAACGAGCTTATCAAGGACGGTGAGGAAGAACTCGAAACCAGAGAAGCAGAACCGGCCATTTCCAAGCCAATCCTACTTGGTATTACACGAGCTGCGCTTTCCACAGAAAGTTGGTTATCTGCCGCTTCCTTCCAGGAGACTACGAAGGTCTTAACACAGGCTTCTATAGAGGCTAAGAAAGATGAACTGCTTGGTCTTAAGGAGAATGTAATTGTTGGACATAAAGTGCCTGCTGGAACTGGCTTGCGTAAATACGACGATCTTATTGTCGGTAAGAAAGCTGAGCTGGATGAAGATGAGCAAGAAGTTGCAAAAGTTTTTGATCAGCTCAGTGGAGCTGGCGAACCCGACGGTGCGCAAGAAGTGCCCGAAGCAACTGCTGAAACAGCGGAAACAGAAGAAGATGATTCGT
>JBEPXF010000185.1:0-6491 GCA_041642075.1 Fodinibius sp. | reverse complement strand
AATGGCCTTCAAATGTTTTCTGAAAGATCTTGCAAAGAATACCTGAAAGCAAGTGTATTTGTTCTTATTTTTACGCTCATTTTGAAAGGCTATAAAGCAGCAATTAGACTATTGAGTGTTTTTGTAGCATAAGTAAAATATAAAAATACAGTGCAGGATATTCCTCCCAAACATAAAGAAGTATTTGATATAATTTCACAGGCCGGATCTGCTGTTGATCAGAAGGTATATGTAGTAGGTGGTTATGTGCGGGACTTTTATTTGAACCGCATAAAGAAGCCGGAAAACCTGGATATTGATTTTGTTACAGTGGGTTCGGGAATTTCTGTAGCCCGGAAGACGGCTGAGTTACTGGGGACCGATCGTCTTTCTGTATTCAAGCAATTTGGTACCGCCCATATTCGATATAAAAATATGGATTTGGAGTTTGTGGGGGCTCGCAAGGAAAGTTACAGGCGTAACTCCCGCAAGCCAATTGTTGAGGACGGAACACTGGAAGACGATCAGCTGCGGCGCGACTTTACTATTAATGCCCTTTCTTGGTCTCTTAACAAAGAAAATTATGGCGAGCTCATTGATCCGTTCGAGGGAATACAGGATCTTAAAAAAGAATTAATACGCACACCGGTTGACCCGTTATCAACTTTTGATGACGATCCGCTGCGCATGATGCGGGCCATTCGTTTTGCTACACAACTGCAATTTGATATTGAGGAGAAAACATACACTGGTATCAAGGAGATGGCCGATCGCATTGATATCATTTCCAAGGAGCGCATTATTGAAGAGTTGAACAAAATTGTGATGTCTTCCAAGCCTTCTATTGGCTTTGCGCACTTATTTAAGACAGGACTCCTACAGCACTTCTTCCCCGAGATGGTAAGGTTGCACGGTGTTAATGAAGTCAATGGCGTTCGCCATAAGGATAATTTCTGGCACACCCTTAAAGTATTGGATAATGTAGCAGAAATGGATGGAGGATTGTGGCTGCGCTGGGCGGCCATTATGCACGATATAGCAAAACCAGCCACCCAGAAATTTATAAAAGGGGTCGGCTGGACTTTTCACGGGCATGATGCCTTGGGTGCCAAGTGGGTAAAGCGTATTTTTCGTCGCTTAGGGCTTCCTCTTGATGAACGCATGCGTTATGTTCGAAAACTGGTGCGCCTGCATCTGCGCCCTATTGCACTTGTTTCGGAGGAAGTAACCGATAGTGCTGTACGGCGACTTATTTACGAGGCAGGTGATGACATTGATGATCTGATGATGCTTTGCCGGGCCGATATCACCAGTAAAAACGATTACCGGGTACAAAAGTATAATAAGAATTTTGATTATGTAGAGCAGAGGATCGAAGAGGTCGAAAAAAAGGATCGGATGCGTAAATGGAAGAACCCGATCAGCGGAGATGAGATCATGGAAGCACTGGATTTGGAACCAGGACCGGTAATTGGAGACATAAAAGATGCTATTAAAGAGGCTATTCTGGATGGTGAAATTCCAAATGAACACGATGCCGCCTTCAACTATATGCTTAAGATTAAAGACAAATATCTTAGTTAATCGTTATTGGTTAGTGTGATTGCAAATTTTGGCAGATTATCCCAATAACTAGTAGATATAAAATATTACCTAACTAATTACCAACTTATGTGGATTGCTGAATCGTACGCTAAAATAAATTTGGGACTGCACGTGCTGGAACGGTTGCCCACCGATTATCATGAAATTGAAACCGGTTTTTGCTTTATCGAGTGGAGTGATCGCTTTGAGGTTAAGCAGGCTCTGGAAATGAAGCTGGATATCAGTGATGAAGATATTCCCACTGATGAACGCAACCTGATAACAAAAGCAGTAGGGGTATTAGATCGTTATGTGGGATTGGAGCACAATTATCTGATTCGTGTCGATAAAAAAATACCGGTTGGAGCGGGACTTGGAGGTGGAAGCAGTAATGCAGCTCTGACGCTTCGAATGCTTAATAAAATCGAGAATCTCGGATTAAGCAAAGATGAGATGATAGATCTAAGCCGTGATCTTGGAGCGGATATTCCCTTCTTTATCAAAGGAAAGACGGGACTCGGACGGGGTATAGGTCACGATATAAAGCCTTTGGATATCCAGCCTGATTACTGGATTGTTACCTGTTTTCCAAAAGAACAGAGCAGTACGGCAGAGGCTTACCAGAACTGTATACCTAATCCCGAGCCGGAATTTGATCTGGAAAAGATACTTACAGAAATTCATATTGATGAATGGCAATATATGCTCAGTAATGACTTAGAGCAGGCGGTATTTCCCCGCATTCACGTAGCGGGCAATCTTAAAGACCAGATGTATGAATTTGGAGCTCTTTATGCCTCAATGACGGGCAGCGGTTCGGCCGTATATGGAATATTTGAACAGGATTTTGTAGCAACTAACGCCTATAAAGGCTTTCTGGAGCTTGACCTTCCAGCCAATCTAACCCGTCCCGGCTTTTCCCCGGATCACGGTATTTATAGGAAAGAATGAAATGGCGGGTTGAAAGCAGGCTTTTTTATAATTTTCAAAAAAGGCCTATTTAATGTCAGGGTTAATACCGTATAGCTTTTTCCTCCTGTCATTAGGATCAGTTTTATTAATGATAAGTTGTTCTTCCAGATCAAGATGCTGTCTCATCTTTTTGTTAATTGATTTGATAATATCATTCCGCATACGTCGCCTGTAGTCGTAATTTTTAACATTTGGCCACAAGAATTCTTCAATCTCGTGGGTTTGTTTAAAGGCATCGCTTATTTGTAGGAAATGAATAAGATTTTTTTCCGACTCATTCAACCATTCGTAGCGGCCTAAATCTTCAAGTACGGGATCATTTTCTATTCTAATAGCTCCACCAGATTGATTTTTGATAAATATATAACCGATTACCAGTATTATAAATAGCAGGATAATTGCAATAATAATCCACAACCAGGTATAGGGAGTTTCCTGAGGTATTATAGCGTTTAATATTTGATCTTCAACCAACGTATATATTCGAATTGGATAGGTTGAGGTATGCGAAAGGTAATCGAGTCCTACGAAGAGTAGTTTTTCGGAATTGTTATATAAAAAATTGACAGGTAAAAATTCTCTGCTCAATCCAAAATTGATCAGTATTGGTTTTGCTTCCTGACCAGTTTTGACATTTATAGATTTGAGATAAATAACGTCCTTCGATTGAGTCTTACGCCAGAAAGGCAGGTACCAGAACTTGCTGGCAGTGCTATAAGCTGAATTTGAAATTTGATTGATTTTACTGAACTGTTTTAATTCCTGTGGATTATAAAAAGTAAAGTTCGGCCAGTCGTAAATGGTAATATATTCCCATCGTTGGTTGTTAAAATCGAATGTCCAGTAATCATAATTCAGGTTGATTCCCGTGTATTGGTCATCCTGCCTGCCTTTTTCTGGGTGATTCCCTCCCAGAAGATAGAATTTTTCATTAGCAGGACTGTAGGTCCCAGACAGGGGTTTTCTCGGGGCCGGGAGGTCGGATGAGGGACGAACCGGCTGAATATTCCATTCGTTTATTGTTTCGTTGTAAAAGGTGATGATATTTTTCCAGTTCCAATAGCCATATCCTCCAAATGCAAAGAGAGCCCCATTTTTATGAAAGAAAGGAGCGTGTCCAAACTGATTTCTGTGATTATGTGAGTTGTCAATGCGTTCGATTGAGTAATCAGATAGGGATATGTCGTACATTCTTCCCACTCCGTGTGACCATAATTGTAACTTTTGTTTAGGAGCGTTAAATCCGAATTCGTAGTGTTCAATATCATTAGGGCGATTTTTCAGCGAATCTAAAAACTGCCATTGTTTATTTTTTAAATCGAACTTCCATAAACCCGATTCGATAAACAGATATACTTGTTGTTTTAAGGTATCGATATCAGCAAATAGGAAGGAATTATGTTGGTGCATCGGACCTTCCGAATCAGATAGGAGTGTCGGTTCCAGATCCTGTCCTGAAACGGCGGGAGTACAGAATATGCCGGCCCATAAAAAAACAGCAAGAAATGCTGTTAGCAGGTAGTATATGCAGGTAGTTCTGAACAGGTTCATAAAAATAGTAGTAAATAAGTAATTGGATACTTACTATCCGAGTGTTGGCTAGTTGACGGTATGTTATTCAAAAGCCTCGGTGCAAATTTATACTTTTCATAATTAACGGTAAAATAGTTTCATATTAAAGTATTAATTACGTAGGTAATGCTTCAGGGCTCAGTTATTATAGTATGGGACAGCTGGGATACAATTACTGAATAACGACGTTAATAATTGACTGTCTATTAAGAGAGATGTTTTGGGCGTTTTTTTATTTGTAATGAATGATGTGTATACCAATACATGTTATAGCATCATATAAGATATGATGAATGTTCCAAACCTTTTTTCGTTTGGCCTATCTTTTCGTTTTTAATTCTCCTTTTTTCATCATTAATTACCGCCTTCAATAAATCAGCAACCAGCAATACGAAATTTATGCCTACAGACGAACGGCTAACTATAAATCCCCGCACTGGAATGGATGTCGATTCTTTTCGCGAGGATATCCGCCAGCACTTGCATTATACTCTGGCCAAGGACCAATACTCATCCACCGAATGGGACAAATATAAAAGTGTGGTACTTGCGGTTATGGACCGCTTGCACGATCGGTGGATCAACACTCAGCAGCGGTATTACGATCAGCAGTCCAAGCGAGTGTATTATCTTTCCATGGAATACCTTATCGGACGGTTAATGGATAATATGCTTATAAATTTGGGCCTGCAAGATGTTGCGGCCGAAGCTATTGAAGAGGTAGGCTTTGATTATGACAAAGTGCGCGAAGCCGAAATCGATGCCGGCCTCGGCAACGGTGGACTGGGTCGCTTGGCGGCTTGTTTTCTGGATTCCATGGCTACGCTGGGTGTGCCGGCTATCGGTTATGGTATTCGATACGATTATGGCATTTTTGATCAGGATATTAAAGATGGCTGGCAGATTGAAAAACCCGATATGTGGCTGCAGCATGGCTATCCTTGGGGAGTAGAACGACCCCAAAAAAGTTATAAGGTTCCTTTCTATGGAAGAGTGAAGGCAACGGAAGATGGAGGCGGCCGACTGCATTTCGACTGGGTGGATACGCACAATGTAACAGCCGTAGCTTATGATACGCCTGTCCCGGGATTTCAGAATGATGTTGTGAATAACTTGCGACTCTGGAAAGCTTCCTCCGATGAAGGCTTTGATCTTAAGAGTTTTAACCAAGGAGAATATATTGAAGCGGTACGAAGCAATTTGCTGGAAGAGAATATTTCACGTGTACTTTATCCTAATGACAAGGTATTCAAAGGACAGGAGCTTCGACTGAAACAGGAGTTTTTTCTGGTCTCCGCCTCCCTGCAGGACGCCATGGCGCGATTCAAGAAGAAGTTTGATGACTTTCGCAAGATTCCTCAGCAAATGGCCGTACAGTGTAATGATACGCATCCCAATCTGGCAATTCCGGAGTTGATGCGCATGCTCATGGATGAGGAGGGGTTAAAGTGGGATACAGCCTGGGACATCGTAACAAAGACTATGAACTACACCAACCATACACTGATGCCTGAGGCACTCGAGCAGTGGCCCATATCCCTGATGTCGGATCTTCTGCCCCGCCATACACAGATTATACGGGAAATCGACCGGCGTTTTTTGAATACTGTTCAAATGACGAATGGGAATACGAACCGGAAAGATCGCATGCGTATTATCAGTAATGAAATGAATCCCCGGATACGGATGGGGAATCTTGGCATTGTTGGGGCAAAGAAGATAAACGGTGTTTCAGAACTGCACAGCGACTTGATGAAAAAGACCATTTTCAAAGATTTCGCCAAACATTTCCCGGAGAAATTCACCAACGTTACAAATGGTATTACGCCCCGCCGATGGTTACGACAGTGCAACCGTGATCTGGCCGACCTTATATCCGATCGTATTGGCGACGATTGGGTAACACACTTAGATCAGCTTAAGGAGGTAGAGCAATATGCTGAGGATGGCGATTTCCAGGAAGCCTTTAAAGAGATTAAGCACCGCAATAAAAAACGATTGGCTGATCATATCGAAAAGACAAGTGGAAATGTGGTAGATCCGAACTCTATCTTTGATATACAGATTAAGCGTATTCACGAGTACAAACGTCAGTTGATGGCGGTAATGCATGCTGTAGTACTTTATAATCGATTGAGGGAGAATCCCAATGCCGATATTGAGCCCCGAACCCTGCTTTTTGGCGGTAAAGCGGCCCCGGGCTATACGATGGCAAAATTGCATATTAAATTGATAAATAATGTAGCAGAAATCATTAATAACGATCCGGATGTTTCATCAAAGCTAAAAGTTCTCTTCCTGCCTGATTACAGTGTGTCGTTGGCGGAGAAAATGATTCCCGCAGCTGATCTTTCTGAGCAAATATCTACAGCGGGTATGGAAGC
>JBEPXF010000184.1:0-6502 GCA_041642075.1 Fodinibius sp. | reverse complement strand
TCCTTCCTTAAATTGTTGTCTTATTTCTTCGGGAGAAGTGGCGATCGCAAACTTCTCCGGATGGTCATCTGCTATTCCTTTCACCATATTGATTAGACTATCAGCTACGGCTTTGGCGCCACCCGTCTCCTGGTACTGTACCGGAATATAAATGGACATAAACGGGGCGTTGAGTCCACCTTCTTTTGCTCGCGGATAATCGAAATCACCGCTCTGGGTAGAATCAGAAATATTTTCCCAGTTATTGCGCAGCCGGTAGGGGACGTCAATATGTCCATCTATAATAATATATTTCTGGGCCAACTCTTTTCCGTTTGGTGGGGTGACTTTGTCAGTTTGGGATTCTATTTGGGTTTGGGAATCTGGTGAGGAACAGCCCAGTCCAATAACAATCGCAATAACAAATAGTACCAGATTTTTAAAAACCTTCATGAATTCATGGTTTTGTTAAAAAGTTTGAATATAAGATTGGGGAAATATTAATTGCTTTGCAAATCTTATAAAATATTTTACAACATTTGGATGGTAAGTATTTTATTCTGTATTGAATGAATTGGGATTAATACATAGATGAAGTGTAAGATGGATAAATTCCAGTATTTTTTATTTCTGTCCTTTTCTATGAGTATCCTGATGCTTCTCTTTATAGGTTGTGGAGAAAAAGAAAAACATGGTAATTACAAACATCATGATCCACATATTACTAAAATCTTCAAGGGAATTACGGTTGATTCCATTGAAGCTAATTTTCGTGCGCTGAGGAGCTATCATCAGGATATAAATGCTGCCCGCCTTTGGATATATGACACCTTTAGGCAGTACGAACAGGCATCCGATCAGCATTTACAGGTATCGTACACTTACAGCAGCGAAGAGAGGGATTCATCAGATATCGTTAATATTGCAGCTGTCTTACCAGGTGCTCAACTCGAAAGTAAAGAACGGATGTACTTAGTTAGCGGGTATTATGGTACCCCTCAATCGGACAATGAGCATTCTACTACCCACCAAATTTCAAATACAGCTGTGATTATGGAACTGGTACGTACGATGTCTGAGCATGAGTTTGACGCTACTATTGTTTTTTTGATTTCAATGGACCATAAGAAAGGAGCAGGAGCAGCCCATTTTGTTAGGGAAACCCAAAAATATAATCTGCATATCGCGGGTATTATCTTGAATGATATTGCCAGCCAAGGGCAGAGAGACAAAGAATACAGAAACGAAGTTGGGATATCAGTTCCGAGGTCTTCTACCGAGCAAAATAAACCCACCAGCGTCAGCTATGATAACCCATCGAGAGAGTTCGGAAAATATTTTTATAAAATAGCTGAACAGTTTGTACCGTACCTATCGGTGAAATTATTGGAGGGAGAGGATACTGATAGAGAAGAGGAAATTCTCTATTCTGATAGCACTGAATATCCTATAGTACGAGTTAATTCACCGGGTCCGGACGATTATATTGGGGACAAAGTTTCATCTGAAGATGCCGTCAGTTATGTTGACTATAATAATCTCCTTCAAATTACGAAATTAAACGCAGCGGTACTCAGTACCCTGGCAAACGCTCCCGCTGGACCTAAAAATGTGCGAGCTGAAGTTTCCCAGGTAGAAGATAATATTAGCGTGCAATGGGAGCCGAATGATGAACCTGATTTAAAGGGATATGAAATTGTTTGGAGAGCAGCAGATGAATCCTATTGGACGGGATCTGAATTTGTGGATGACACTACAGCATTTACCTTAGTAAAAATTACACCTGATAACTATACTATTGGTGTTCGTGCAGTTGATCGTTATGATCATAAAAGTCCAGCCGCATTTCCTGCTTCAATACAAAACTAAGTAGATATGGTTTTACCGCTAAATTTTTGCTGCTCTTCGTTAATCCATTCCTGAACCTCGGATAATTTTTTTTGCTTAAACAGAAGAGGCCGTCCCCGGTATTTTATAAGAGGGGACTTTTGTTGTTCATCTTTAAAACCAACTTTAAGCATGGCCGATTGAGGATGTAAGTAGTGGGTCCAAAAGGGGAGGCCGTTGGATGTATGTAAAATAGATTTAATTGCTGATCGATCGAATTGTTCGTTAAGCACCTCCTTACCATTTTGCAGATAGGAGATTAGCAAATAGTTGGTGTCAAAACTAAGCTTTACCTCCATAGGTGGTTCCATAAGTTTTAAGGTACCAAAGACGGTAAGCGTAAAAAATATAAAAGTAACTAACCGAAGTATCCCGGTCCACAGAGGATCGGAGATATTCCAGAATATGACAAAAAAGAGGATGGTTAGCACTGCGGAAGCATAAGTACCTTTACGCCATATCTCATGACGCTGTTCATATATTGTCATTGATCTGTCCATAAAAAGCCGTGTTTTACTTTATTTCCCGTACACCTATAAGATAGCTGATAGCAGTTAAAGGAAAAAATGACCTTTATTTTGGAAATAACCCGTGAGAGCTATAATTTGATTTAAAAGCCAACAAAAAGGAGTCGTTATGGATAAGAAAAAAGTTCAGAAAAAGAAAGAGATGTCAGATGAACAGGCAATAGCGGTTTCTGTATTACTCATTGGGGCCGGTGCTGCGGCTGCAATTTATGTCCTTGTACTTCTTTTTAATTATTTCTTTCCCGGATTTTAATTTATGATACCATAAACGTGTCAAAATAGGGAGAGGTATATTAGAAGTAGCATCATTCCAAACTCATTTATGCAGTAATATTTCAAATCCTTTAAAAATACTGCTGCAGGAAATGATCCGCTTCCGGATGTTCTAACTCCTTCGCCCTGAGAAAATCTTCCCGGGCATTACCCATTTTGTCTTGGAGCATATAGCTGCATCCTCGATTGAAGTGAGCATTGGCGAAGTTATCATCCAATTGGATGGCGTGACTAAAACAGCGGATCGCTTCTTCATGATCTGAATGCTGATTGGCAGCAATGAGCCCCAGTCCATAGTAAGCCAGTGCGTTTTTATTATTTAGGGCTATAGACTTCTTAAAATGCTTTTCGGCCGTTTCTGCTTTATTAAGGCTCATATAGTAGCTTCCGGCAATTTGTTGCAGCTCACTGTCATCAGGAACCTGCTTTAAGGCAAACTCAAGAAATTCCTCCGCTTCCTGGCTCTTATCCTGATCAATTTTAATGATAAGCTTATTCTTAAGTGCTTTTTTATGGCCGGGTTCTCTGTTGAGTACTTGGTTGAAAAGACGTAGCGCCTGTTCGTAGTTCTTATTCCGGAGGAAAGACACCCCGCGATCATATATACGTTCTGTTCGTTGTCCCATTGATCTGTTTTGAGTGTGATTCTGTTGAAGAATAGCATGCAAAAATAAAAAGGCTGCCTATTGGTCGTAAAATAGACAGCCTCGTTTAATGCGTTTTAAAATGGCCTAATAGGAATTGCTGCGTGTGTAGCTGGTGCAATTTCCATTTTCTTTGCCATCTTTCTTACATTCTTCCTTGTCCTCAAATCCGCCATTGGAGTACGCTTCTATATCGCCGTTTTTGGCTGTTCTTCGCCATCTCCATTCTCCTTTGGCATCCTTATAAATTTCACATCTAGGCATAAAAAAGTGCTGTTCTTTTGGGTTATGAATTGACAATCATGCTTCCTTAAAAAATAAACTGCATTTATCTATTTACAAAAAAAATGTCTGTTTAATTCCGATTAATTTCATGTGTCATAGACAAACTAAAGCGTAATCCTGAATGATCCACTGACAGTAGTATTTTTTAGGGTAGAAGCTTGAAATCATAATTCACATTTTCCTTTACTTCTATTCTTGGCAGATCTACCTGGGTATCGTTTTCTTCTGCCTCCTTCAAAAGGGCCTCGTGAAAATCTTTGGAAAGCAACAGCCGATGGTATTCGGTGCCTTCTTCATAGATATAATCAGTAATTGCCTCGCGCAGTCGGTTCATCTTTTCCATAACATTCCCTGGGTTAGATTAATTTTCTATCAGTTTATTATGTAATGTAAAGAGGTTCGAGCGTTAAATCAGCCTTTTCTACAATTTATCACTGGAATAATGTCGATTTATTGCAGGGGCTTAACCTTTATATTTTTGTAGTATACCACGCTTTCCGGATCGTGTCCCTGCAGGGCAAAGGTACCGCTGTCGAGTACGCGTCCCTCCCGGTCCACATCGTCTGGTTCGGTGTACTCGATGAGGGTCTCACCATCCAGCTTCACCGTAACGTCTTTATCCTGCACTTTGATGTGCAATGTAAACCATTCGCCGTCTTTGGCAGGGGCATCATTCATGATGTCTTTAACTGCGTAGAGGCTGGCGGTTTTTCGTGGATCGTCGTCAGTGTTGTTAACCTGCACTTCGTACCCTTTTTCCGGCCAGCCTTCTTCTTGGTATTCGGTGTGGAAATAGATACCTGAGTTTGAGCCTTCGGTTGTTTTTACATCGGCCTTAAATTCAAAGTTTGTGAAATTATGGTTTTCAACATCTCCAGCGTAAAACAGATGTGCACGGGGACCATCAACTTTGATGAGTCCGTCTTCCACCGAAAAGGTCTCCGGATTCTCACTGGCCTGCCAGTTATTGAGTGGCTCACCGTCAAAGAGGGAGATCCAATCGTCGTTTGTTTCCTGGGCCGAAGAGGAGAGTGCCCCACCCAGCACCATTGCCATGACAACCATTGCGGTCATTATTTTGATCGAAAATTTCATAATAGTTTATATTTGCCTTATTTCGTGTTATGCCTTCCCTTCAGGGGATCAGCGGTTTATTTATATCTATCTTACCATACACATTTTAGTCCATCCGTTCAACTTGTAATATCTTCCTTCGAGAGGCTTTTCCCGTGCCGGACGATAGCTCGGTGGTCGTTTGGTTTATCGGTAAGATGATTGGGATAAAGGGCATATTTAACAGGCATGAATTAATTGGTTTATAAAGGTTATAGTGATTGTCTGTGGGCTTTAAGTTCCTCTAGGAAGATCCAATTTGAAGGGAGTCCTTACAGGTTATTTTGTTATCCATATTGGCATACTGTTAAACCTGTTTTTAGCAGGTAATGTAGCCTGGATTACAATTTTGGTTGGATGGATAAGTAACCAATCCTACAAAGATTTATACATGCAGGGTAAAAGAGGCAGTACATATGTAGCGCGCGAATTAATTCCCGCGCTATTGATTTATTCACCTGTTTTCAAGTTTGCAACTCAGATCAGGACAGAATCAGCTATTCTATGTTTATAACTATGCACACTTGAATTCAAGAAGTCACTTTGTTGCTATCGATGCATAGTAACTTAGCTCCGGAATGTTAACAACTTTGGCTAAATGTGGAAAAGTAATCGTTGACAATGAACGCCGAAGCTGTTTTCTTGAAAGTAAGATTTAAAGGTGTCCGCCAGCCGGCGGATGAAAAGGGAATCCGGTGATCTCCGAAGAGGGAGAATCCGGAGCTGTTCCCGCAACTGTAATCCGATATATTTTCTTGTTAAGCCACTGTCTCAGCCCCAAAAGAGATGGGAAGGATCAAGAGAATTTCGGTAAGCCAGGAGACCTGCCTTTAGATTGAGTAAACGAGGCCTTCGGGAGTTAAGGCGTTGTTGAAAGACAGGTATAGTGCAGGTCTGTAATATGATTTAGATGGTATCTATATCTCTTGTCTTATCAACGTTTTAGCATTCCCATCTCGTATAATTATAAGCTAAAACAAGGTATTAGTCATGCTTACTCACAACCTCGGATACCCGCGGATAGGTA
This sequence comes from Fodinibius sp., assembly GCA_041642075.1. Taxonomy (GTDB): domain Bacteria; phylum Bacteroidota; class Rhodothermia; order Balneolales; family Balneolaceae; genus Fodinibius. The sequence continues at coordinate 767 of JBEPXF010000184.1, read as the reverse complement.
TCAACAGAGATCTTAAAAAAGTCGTAGAATCTTATTGGAAAGGCGATATCAGTAAATCGAAACTAGTGGAATCCACCGAAGCCCTTCGGGTGATGCACTGGACCAAACAGAAAGAAGCCGGTATAGACTGGGTTCCGTCGAATGATTTCTCACTCTATGACCAGGTGCTGGATACGGCGCTGCTTGTGGGAGCTATCCCGGAGCGCTACCAGGAATTATATGACAAAGAAAACGACAAAATCCTGAGCTACCCCATCGACACTTATTTTGCCATGGCCCGGGGCATTCAGGATGACGACCACGATATTTCCGCCATGGAGATGACCAAATGGTTTAATACAAACTATCACTATATCGTCCCGGAGTTTTCGCCGGATCAATCTTTTCAATGTCTATCCTCCAAAATATTTGATGAATACGAGGAGGCCAAAGCTGTTGGCGTGATTACAAAGCCCATACTCATCGGTCCGGTTAGCTTCTTGCTTCTGGGTAAGGAAAAGGATGGAGCCGAAGACTTTCACCGCCTGGATCTGTTGGATGAGCTGTTGCCCGTATACCAGGAAATTCTGGATAAGCTCAATCGGATGGGCGTCGAGTGGGTACAGATCGAAGAACCGTTTTTGTCCCTCGATCTGGATGAAAAAGCAAAAGAAGCCTTCCGGAACGCCTATCAGACATTCAATAAAGACCGGGAGGAGCTGAACCTGCTTTTGACTACTTATTTCGAGGGACTGGGAGAAAACAGGGATCTGGCTTGTGAACTGCCG
>JBEPXF010000183.1:0-6506 GCA_041642075.1 Fodinibius sp. | reverse complement strand
GTAAGGGTGTGCTTGAAACCGTTGCAAAATTGGGCTGGGAGCCAGATATTATTCACTGTCACGACTGGCCTTCAGGTTTGATCCCGCTTCTGGTAAAAGAAAAGTATAATGATATAGGGTTATTTAAGGATACTCAGATTATTTATAATATACACCATCCTGAGAATAACGGAGTATTTGATGAAAAACTGCTTGATTTGGTTGGTCTTCCCGATTCTTTCGACAGGGGCAATCTTATAGAGGGTGGCAACGTTGACCTGCGTACCCTCGGTCTAAAATACAGCGATCACGTTGTAACCGGTAATCATCTGACCGATCAGTTGGATGATCTTTTTGAAGATCTTGGCATTTCGCCAAAGAAAATTCAGGGATCTCCGGAGACTGTGTCTGATAAGTTTGCTACTTATTATGATGAGATTGCAGGAACGGAGGAAGAAGAGGAAGAATCGTAACCAAAAAAGTAAGTGGTATCTTGTTTCAAAGTAAAATTGGCAGTTTTCTTGATTATACTAGTAGTTTAACCAGTTTATTGGTATTAATCTCATTTGGAATTATTACAGGTTGTGAGGATCCCGGATCTGTGGGAAGTAACCTTTCTGAGTCGGGAGCCGACGTTGAAATTGTGGATGTGCCTGTAGAGGGAATGGAGACCGTTTCTTTTAATTCCTATTCCGGAAATTTTTCATACTTTTCGGTTGGAGCTTATAATGATCCCATATTTGGGGAAATGGAAGCCACAGGTCTTTTAAAGCCCTCCCTGCCTGCATCAAATAATGACAGTTTGCAGCAAGATGCTGTGATGAAGATGCGACTGCTATTCGACTGGGAGCATGTTTATGGAGACACCCTAACCAATCAAACGTTTGATGTTTATCCTATCCAGGAATTTTGGAGAGGAAATGCCATTAAGTTAAAAGATGAAATTCAGATTGATGAAAATGCCAAGATAGCTTCATTTACAGTTGAAGAGGATGATTCGTTGGATATTATTTTGGACAGCGATTGGGTTGATAACAACTATCGTCCATATATTGATGCAGAAAATGCAGATTCTTTGTATGAGGATGAAGTGTTTGGCTTAGCTTTAGTACCAACTGAGGGCGGTAAGATTTTGCCATTAAATTCTTCTTCAACTCGCTTTGTAATTGAAAACCCGGAATCAGATACTTTTGAAGTAGCAAATGATCGATGGGCATATCAATTAAACCGGGCAAATGAAGGAGAAGCGCCGGATGGCGTATTTAAAGCATATAATATGCTTGAAAACACCTTAACCTTTAATTTAGATCTTTCAGGAATTGAAGTTAGCGGACCCAACATTTCAAAGGCCGAATTGGTTTTTTATAGGGATGAGACTATGTCCGATCCTGCCCCTCAGATAAAAAGGCAGAATGTGCAAAGGGCAAATCTTCACTTTGTCAATCCCAAGGATACTCCTGACAATCTCGTACCAGGCAATCCGGTGGTTAGTGGAACCTATTCGGAAAAGGATGAAGCCTATCATTTTGATGTAACCTCACTCCTTCAGAGTGGTTTAATAGATGGTTTGCCTGAGGAGCAACAGTTTTATATTACTTTGCCAACGAATGGTACTGTAAAAACAGATCTTATATATAGCTCTACATCGGATTCAAATCCGCCCAAACTTGAAATTACATATTTAAAAAACAGCAGTAACTAACATTGAAAAAAGTCGTACTTATAGCACTTCTTTTCTGCGTCGGTAGTTCCGTTGCAATTGCTCAATCAGAGGACGGAAAAGCTAAAAGCGGATCCGTTTATTCCAAGCTGGGTATTGGTTTCCCGGTTGATATAGGAAGCGCTTCAGCCCGATCGCTGGGCTTGTCAGGTGTTTCCTATAACGAAATAAATGTTGCCAACCTGGCAAATCCGGCTCATTGGGGTAATTTGGTATATGGTTTGGGGGCAGGAGGAGTAGGCCTTGAATCCTTCGATGCGAATCAGGGTGATAATACTGCTCAGAATACTCATTTTTCGATTGATCAATTTCAGCTTCAGTTTCCAGTTATTCGAGGGAAGTTTGGTATATCGGCATCATTTAGTCCCGTAACCCAATCAAGTTTTCGTAATTACCAAGAAGATGTTCGATATACCGGAGAAGGATCCGCACAGGATACACTCATATACGGGATTGAAAATCGTGGAAGCGGAGGGGCAAATCGTGCAGAAATAGGATTTGGCTGGCAAATTTCTCAACAATTTTCAGTTGGCTATGCCGCTTCAGCTGTATTCGTTTCTCTGGATGATCAATTCACCGGTGTATTTGCCAATTCAGATTATCAATCGGTAACATACCAACTGGAAACCAGTGGTTATAGCTTTGGTAACCGGTTTGGGGCCTTTTTTCGCCAGTCTGAATTATTTAGCGAAGACGACGAGTTGGGAATTGGTGCCAGTGTAAGTTTGCCTGTAACCATTGGTGCTGAACGTGAACAAACTTCTACGCAGGGTGGAAGAACGATAGCTATATCTGAATCTGATGGACCGGAATTAGGTAATGGGGATATTAGATTACCTTTAAATATTTCAGCTGGGGTTAGCTATCAACCCAGCCAATTAACAATGTTGGCAGCTGAGGGGACCTATGAAGGATGGTCGGAGTTTAAAAATGACTTTAAATTGTCTGAGGAGGATCTTTTCACAGATCGCTATAAGATGGGTTTGGGATTTCAATATTTTCCTTACATTACAGGGTCGAACAAATTTTTGTCGCAGTTTAAGTATCGGTTAGGCGCCTCTTACGATACCGGTCATTTAGAAATACAGGGGCAAAAAATAAATACCTTGAAATTTTCGTTTGGTCTGGGAGTATTATCTCCGCGCTCAAATTCAAATTCTTCCATGGATTTGAGTCTTGAATATGGATTGCGCGGAACAAATAGTGCCAATTTAGTTAAAGAACAAATATGGGGCGTAAGATTATCGCTCAATTTGGCAGAAATTATGTTTTTCCGGCCAAAATTGCAGTAGGTAAAATAAAACGGCGCCGAAACAGTTTATAATTTGAACCATAGTTAAAAACAGAGTTATGAAAAAGCTACTTCTTTTATCTGCATTACTCTTGGCCAGCAGTAGTTGGACAATGGCCCAATCGTCGCAAGAACCACCAAGCGGCATGAGTGAGATACAGGCGTATTCAATATATTATGAAAACTACAAGAGTGAATCCTATGAAAGCGCTATTAATTTCGGTCGATGGATTTGGAAAGGGATGCCGGAAACTATTGAAGGCTATTCCAAATTTGATTTAGAGAGAAATTTACGACGTTTTATTACAGCTTATGGAGGGCTTGCTGAACAAGCTGATGACCCTTCGGTAGCTGAAGCTTATGCCGATACGGCTCTAATTATTTTTGATAAAACCCATGAACACTTTGGCGAGGATTTGGATCAATTTAGATGGGCTGTGAGAAAAGGACGTTTCTTGCAGAGTCATTCCGACTATATTGACAATTCTACTGAAAAGGCGGCTGCCGAATATCAGAAGGCTTTTGAAATGAAGCCTGAGGAGTTTACCAAGATGAACGACGGTTATTACGTGCAGGTTTTGCTTCGCCATCTTATTTCGGAAGGTCAAAAGGATGAAGCCTTGGCAATGATTGAAAAGGTAGAATCCTATGCGCCCGATCAATTATCTGAATATATATCTGATGCTCGGAATGACCTTTTTGACTCCCCCGAAGAGCGTATTACCTTCCTGGAGGGTGAATTGGAAGATGATCCTGAGAATGAAGAGATTCTTACCCAACTCCAGAGTCTCTATGAGGAGGCGGGAATGAGTGATAAACTTAATGAAGTTGGCAAAAAGCTGTATGATATTAATCCTAACTTCGACAATACCCTGGCGCTTGCTGAAACAGCTATTGGTGATGCCAGATATGATGAAGCAATTAAATATTTTAAGGAAGCACTGGATAAAACGGATGATTCAGAACAAAAGGCATCTATTGCTCTGAATATTGCAAATGCATACCTTAATAGTGAACGGCTGCAAAATGCACGAGAATTTGCACGGACAGCTATAGAACATGATAGTGAATGGGGTAAACCCTACATTGTTATAGCTGATGCTTATGCACAGGCGGTAAATCAGTGTTCAGAAGGAGAAATGGAGGTTGAGGACCGCGTCGTATACTGGCTGGTACTTGATTATCTTAACAAAGCTAAGAGTGTAGATAGCTCGGCAAGTAATGAAGCTAACCGTAAAATTCAGTCTTATACATCAGTGACACCTACTACGGAGCAACAGTTTTTTAAAGACTGGGAAGATGGTCAGACGCTTCAGGTAGATGGGTCACTAAAATCTTGTTACAACTGGATTGGCGAATCAACAACCGTTCGTCGATAGGTTTTAATAAATCGACAAACATTCTTATCTTTCTATCCAATTGATGAACAGTGCAGCAGTTAAAGCTGCACTGTTTATCTATCCTTTCAATTGTAAATCAAAGTTACAACATAATATTATTTCTGTGGCTGTTATTTATTATTGCACAGGAATATAAGTTTTCAAGAAACCGGGAATAACCAAATGGGACGTTCAAAAAACAACAGAAATCGCGGAGGTAATAAAAACAATAATGTGTTTGTACCGCGATTTAATAAAAATTCAAATGTAGAGGTAGCAGGCGACTATAGCGGCGTTGTTGAAATCAATGCCAAAAAGTATGGTTTCGCCCGTAAAAAGGACCATGAATTCAGTTATGAGCCCAGTGACCCATTTCTAAAACCGAATGAAGTTAAACATCATAATCTGAGACCAGGCTTAGAAATAGAAGGTGAGTATGAGGAAGATAGCCAGGGGCATCGCCATATTCATTCTATCGAAAAAATTAATGGCAAAGATCCGGTGGAATGGCAGCGGGCTACACGTTTTGAGCTACAGACTCCGATAATGCCTGTTGAGCAGATTGAACTGGGTCAGGATCCTGATAACATTGAAATGCGGGTAATGGATCTTGTGGCTCCTATTGGTAAAGGCCAGCGTGCACTTATTGTTGCACCGCCACGCACCGGTAAAACCGTGTTGCTTAAGAAAATTGCGGAGTCGGTTACAGAAAATTATCCGGATATAACAACAGGTGTGCTGTTGGTGGATGAACGTCCGGAGGAGGTGACCGATTTTCTGCGGACGACAGATGCCGAAGTTTTTGCTTCTTCCAATGATAAGTCAACGGAAAGTCATATTCGGATTACCGAATTAGCACTTGGCTATGTAAAGAGAAAAGCTGAGATGGGTGAAGACGCCGTACTGCTGATTGATTCGATAACACGTTTGGGGCGGGCCTATAACAATGCTCAGGAAAGTAGTGGGCGTACCCTTTCTGGTGGGTTGGATATACGGGCACTCGAAATTCCCAAAAAGATTTTTGGATCAGCACGAAAAATTGAAGGGGCCGGCTCATTAACCATTATTGCTACCTGTCTCATTGAGACAAACTCACGTATGGATGATCTCATTTTTGAGGAGTTTAAAGGTACAGGTAATATGGAGTTAGTGCTGGATCGGGAATTAGCGAATGATCGTATTTATCCCGCTATTAACATTAGTTCTTCTGGTACCCGAAATGAGGATAAGTTTATTACGGATTCTCTGGAAGAGCGTAATATGGTTCGTCGTTATCTGCTTAAAAAGTCTCCCAAAGAGTCTATGCAGAGCCTGTTGAAGGTATTGAGAAATACGGACAGTAATGATGAGCTGTTGAACCAGATTGCAGCGATGGTATAAATTGGATGGACAGAGAGCCTGCATTGATAACGGAGGTTGTTGTATACAATATTGAATCGGCGCTGAATGCCCAAAAAGGCGGTGCTGATCGTATAGAGCTTTGTTATAATCCCGGAGGCGGTGGTACAACTCCTTCCGCAGGAACAATTGAGGTATTACGCGAAGTACTGGACATTTCATTATTTGTCATGATTCGTCCACGGGAAGGGGATTTTTGCTACTCTGCTCATGAGTATAAAGCTATGAAGCGCGACATAGCACACTGTAAAGATCTTGGAGTGGATGGAGTGGTGTTCGGTATTCTTTCCCCCAATGGAACCCTTGACAAGAGACGGTGCAGGGAATTGGTGGAATTAGCACGTCCTTTGCAAGTAACTTGCCATCGGGCTTTTGACATGACAAAAGATCCTTTCGCTGCTCTGGAAGATTGTGTTGATGCGGGATTTGATCGGATACTGACTTCGGGCCAAAAAGCTCGTGCCTTAGCAGGAGTGCCATTGATTGGTGAACTTGTAGAACAATCAAGGGGGCGTATTTCAATTATGGCGGGCTGTGGAGTGAATGAAGAAAGTGTGGGAGATATTGTTGGCAGCACTGGTATTAATGAAATTCACTTTTCTGCTGAGACAATTCGTGAAAGTCTGATGCAGTATAAAAATCCCAAGATAAAAGGAATGGGATCGACTATCGGTAAAGAGTATATGGTAGGTACCGTTAGTACAGAGAGGGTAAAAGAAATTCGTAAAAATGGTTTAGA
>JBEPXF010000182.1:0-6561 GCA_041642075.1 Fodinibius sp. | reverse complement strand
AGGGAGAGGCCAAAGCAGCGGGACGGTATTGTGGTATTCCCGAAGACCGGCTTCATTTCCTGGATATGCCGTTCTATGAAACGGGCCGGGTTAAAAAGAAACCCCTTTCCCAGGAAGACATCGATATCGTCCGGGAACTTATTCGAGAGGTCCGGCCACACCAGATCTATGTGGCAGGTGACCTTTCAGATCCCCATGGTACCCACCGGGTCTGCCTGAAAGCAATTTTTTCCGCACTCGAAGAATGCAGCGATGAAGACTGGATTGGCAACTGCAAAGTATGGATGTATCGCGGCGCCTGGCAGGAATGGGATATCAATGAGATCGAAATGGCCGTGCCGATTAGTCCCCAGGAACTGATGAAAAAACGCCGCGCCATTTTCAAACATCAATCACAGAAAGATCGACCGCTGTTTCCCGGGGCTGATGAGCGTGAGTTCTGGCAGCGATCGGAGGATCGTAATAGGGGAACGGCCCAACTATACGATAAGCTTGGCTTTGCCGAATATGAGGCGATCGAAGGCTTTGTAGAGTATAAAGACGTTTAAGTTAATATATATATAACAGATTCAACCGTCGATTCTTTTTTTGGCCCGTTGGATAATACTTGTTGTCCGATGGGCTTTTATTTAAAAGAATAGCCGTAACATAATAACCACACTCAGGATGTTTTTAACCATTCATAAAACTTTTGTATCGCTTTTCCACGATGACTGATTTCATTTTTCACTTCCGAGGATAATTCCGCAAAAGTCTGCTCATATCCATCAGGACGAAACACAGGATCATACCCAAATCCACGTTTTCCATGTGGTTCTGTAGTAATCGTTCCCTCGCAAATTCCTTCAAACGTATAGGTATCCTTATCTGTAACGAAAGCCACCACCGTCCGGAACCGGGCATCACGTTCCGATATATCTGTATCGGAGAGTTCCCTGAGTAATTTTTCCACATTTTCTTCATCCGTTGCGGTTTCTCCGGCATAGCGAGCTGAATAAACACCCGGTCGTCCTCCAAGGGCATCTACTTCCAATCCCGTATCATCCGATAAGGCTGGCAACCCCGTTTTATCATGCACGTAACGAGCTTTTTTCAATGCATTGCCCTCAAAAGTATCCGCATCTTCTACTACTTCCTCCAGATCCGGAAAATCGTAAGTAGACTTCAACACGATATTCAGTGGAGCTAACGTCTCCCGAAGTTCTTTGATCTTGTGTTTATTCCGGGAAGCAAGAACAAAAATATCCATAACCTTAGTCTGTTGATGATATACTGCGTAAGATCTCCTGCGCCTGTGGCCACTCCAGCCGGGGACCAAACTGCGATACGACTTTCGACCCTGCTAAGCTGGCTAATTTGCCCGCGCCGGCATATCCCAACCCGTTGGTAATACCATACAAAAATGCGCCGGCAAACATATCTCCCGCGCCATTGCTATCTATGGCGTTCACTTCGTAGGGCTCAATATCGATAAAGGTTTCCCCATCAAAAATCATAGCGCCATTGGCTCCCTGCGTTATTACAAACCGTTTGGCTTCTTTTTTGAGCAGACTCCGAACTTTCATGATATCATCTTTACCGGTATATATTTTTGCCTCTTCCTCATTACAAAACAAAAGATCGACAGAAGCTCCTATTACCTCATCAAAACGGTCACGAAAGGCATCAGCGATAGCGGGATCCGACAGCGTAAGGGCAGTTTTAACCCCTTGTTGCTGAGCAATCTTTTTCGTTTGTTTCATAGCCTCGAATCCGGAGTCAGAAGATACCAGATAGCCCTCTATATAGACATATTCAGAATCGTGAATAGCCCGTTCATCAATCTCTTTAGGGGAAAGCGTAGAGGTAATTCCCAGGAAGGTATTCAGCGTCCGTTCTGCTTCATCCGTAACCATCACCAAGCATTTTCCGGTAATTCCGTTCTCCCTGTCCTGGTAATCAAAATTCGTATCGATGCCTGCCTCTTTCATATTTTCCAGATACAGGTCTCCAAATTTATCATTGGCCACTTTACATGAATAAAAGGATTTGCCCCCGAATTGATTGACGGCAAAAACCGTATTGGCTGCGGACCCGCCGGGTTTCTCTACGGTCTCCTTTCGGTTAATATCCTCAATCAGCTTAAATTGGGTTTCCTCATCTACCAGCGTCATTACTCCTTTCTGAACATCATGTTTATCCAGAAACTCATCAGAAATTTCAAACTCCATGTCCACTAATGCATTACCAATACCGTACACATCATACTTTTTACTCATAAAATCCTGATCAAATACTATCTTGCCTTTAATATTGAAACCTAAAAAGTACGAACTATGAATGGCTGAACAAAGTTTAATCCGTGTTGAATTAGAAAAGGCACCTGCATATAACAGGTGCCTTTAAAAAATGTGTATAGAATACTCTAAGAGTATTTAGTTCTGAACAATAGGATCCGGATCTCCATCGGGATCACTGCTGGCTGACCCATCTGAATTAGGATTTCCTCCGGTTACCAGCAGAACACCCGCAACGTGTGGAGAAGCCATAGAAGTACCACTAATGGTATCCGTACCTCCATCAACCCACAACGAAAGTATATCGACACCGGGCGCAGCATATTCTATGGGAGGATCTGTTGGACCCGACCAGTTTGAAAATGAAGCGAAAGTGTCGGTATCGTCTGTAGCCGAAACAGTCCAGACATTATTATACTCTACGCGGGCGGGAGAATAATTATTAGCGTCATCACCATCGTTTCCGGCGGCAACAGCAAAGTATATCCCTTGATCGGCAGCATTCCGTACAGCGTCATCTACGGCATCGGATGTTCCACCGCCCAGACTCATATTTACAACATCACCGGCGGACGCATTGGCTGCCACATAATCAATACCTTCAATGACTCCGGAATACGATCCACTGCCCCGGTCATCAAGCACTTTTACAGCTACTACTGAAGCTCCGGCAGCAACACCTACCACATCTATATCATTATCGATAGCACCTATTGTGCCTGCAACATGCGTACCATGACCATTTCCATCATCAGGTGTTCCGGAACCAGGTCCGTTGGATACAAAAACTGCACTTCTATCCGTATCGACATTTAAGTCTGGGTGATCCAGATCAATACCAGTGTCAATAACCCATGCGGTACCATTACTGGCCGCTGCTCCACCTACACGTTCAATGCCCCAGGGTACTACCTGGCCTGAATCTTCCTCCTCTTCCTCGTCATCCTTACATGAAGGCCACGGTGAACAGGATCCCGGAGGCGCTAAAGTGACAAACCGATCTTCTTCGATATAATCAATTCGATCGTCATTTCTAAGATTTTTAAGCTTTTCTGCATCAAGCTTGGCGGCAAAACCCTTAAGGGCTGTATTGTATTTCCCGATCACCGTATTTGCTTCAATGCTGTAATCAGTAAAAACCTTATTACGTAACTCTTCCACGCTTTTATCGTCGGACAAGGCCTTTCCTTTGGCATCTTTGTCATTAAAAACAACGATATACTGCCCTTCAATGGACTGTCCGTTCTCCTTAGATAACTGTTCCGTTTTTTCATTCTCATTAAGATTTGTTGTTGGCTGATCGCATGCATAAAGGCCAAATGTTAAAATTATAGCCAATACGCTCAGTTTCAGAATTGTTCTTTGCATGATAATAAGTTGTTTTATTGTGATTCCCTCCACCATCCGATGAAGTATTGTAATATATTATTGGCAACTTTTTGCCAATATTTATGGCCTCTTCCCTAAAGAGTATTTTACCATTATTTACAACTATTAATTATTTGTAACGATATTCATCAAATACTGGAAATGCAAACAAAAATTTCCATATTTCGAAAATATATGTTGAATTGATACCCTATCTTTTGAGGTTTAATGAATTTACAGACCAACCCACTTTTGACCAGCCAAAACCATATTTTACCGATTTCCCCTTTCAAAGTGGATGTGTTACATTTATTTTAAGCTAAGATATCATGCAAAAGCTTATTAATTTTTTAATAGACAGGCTTTCCGGGCAGCTTCCGGGAATGCATTCTCAATTAGCAATGGCTCCCGAGCCGCTGGATGGTAGTGGCGGCCGGGAAATGGATCCTCCCGATCATGCCAGCAGAAGTAGCGTCCTCTTATTACTGTTTCCCAATGATGAGAAAAATCCGGAACTTGTCCTAACTTTACGCAGTAATGATATCGATCACGGAGGGCAGATTAGTTTTCCCGGTGGACGAGCAGAAGAGCAAGAAAGCGTCCGGCAAACTGCGCTGAGAGAAGCCCGGGAAGAAATTGGCGTTTCACCCGACGATATAACGATAATCGGGGAGCTCAGTGAACTCTATGTCAGTAACTCAAACAACCTGGTTATTCCGGTTGTAGGATATACCAATAGCAGGCCAATATTTACTATTAATCCCGCTGAAGTTGAAGAAGTATTTGCCGTAGAGCTCAACTCTCTTATCCATAAAAAAAATATTACGGTAGAAGACTGGGACCTCCACTCCTATACCTACCGAGTTCCTTACTGGGATGTGCATCCTGTACCACTCTGGGGAGCCACTGCCATGATGCTGAATGAATTTCTGGATATATACCGGGAATTTTTAGCTGAATAATCACCGAATTAACCGCGGTAGCTGTATGAGTACTCAAAAATGTAGCCTATGCGAACTTAAAACACCGGATCCTCCGATTACTGATTCGGAAGTTGAAGGTACTTTTTGCTGCTCCGGATGTCTGCACGTTTATAAGCTACTGCAGGATATGGAAGGTGAACAGGCAGAACGGTTGCGGCGGCAGACGATCAACCTTCGGAAAAGCGAGCAAAAGGAAACGGAAATCCCCGATGAGTATCAGCAGGCCTTTTTTAAGGTAGACGGAATGCATTGCTCCACTTGTGAATCTTTTTTGGAAACGCTTGCAAGCCATAAAGAGGGCGTCTATAAGTGTGAAGCAAGCTATGCTTCTGAAATGATCAAGGTCTATTACAATCCCGATGCATTAGATCCCGATACCCTGCCTCCGGAACTGAGTAAACTGGGATATGGCGTTCACCAAATGGATGATGATACCACCGGTGAACAACTCAATGAAGTCGGGCGATTAATCATCGGGGGATTTTTAGGTATAGCGGGATTACTCCTATATGTATTGTTCCTATATCCCACTTATATATCCGGTGAGGGATTCATCCCACTTACTGCCTCAGAGGAGCTTTTCTTCGTTTCCAATATTTTTGTAATGACTACCTTTGTTCTTTTTTATACCGGTTATCCAATCCTTCGGGGAGCCTGGGTATCTATATCGGTAGCGAAGCCGAATATGGATCTGTTGATTACCATAGCAGCGGTGAGTGCCTATCTATACAGCGTAGGAGCACTGCTGACCGGCTCGGCAGAAGTTTATTTTGACGTAACAATGGCCATTGTATTGGTAGTATCTATTGGCAACTACTACGAGAAAAAAATAAAATCCGGCAAGCAGAATTTACTTTCAAAGCTCACCGAAAAACGAATCAGTCATGCCCGGCTTCAACAAAACGGAAAATCCCGAGAGGTTGCCGTTGAAAACTTGCAGCCTGGCGACCAAATTCTGGTTAAAGCTGGCGAACGTATTCCCATTGACGGAACTATTGTAGATGGTGAAGGCGTCGTCAATGAGGCCCTTATGACGGGTGAATCCATGCCGGTTTCCAAAAAGAAAGGGGATCAAGTTCTCAGCGGTACTATTCTTACCCAAAATGCACTGACTATTGAAACAGGTACCACGGTAGAAAGTACTATTGATCAGTTAATGCATTTGATGTGGAACATCCAGTCCTCACGTCCGGGTAAGCAGCGCATAGCAGATCGTATTGCAGCCTGGTTTGTCCCGGCTGTTCTCATTTTAGGAATAGTTACATTTGCCTTTCACCTGTGGAATGGAGCCAGCGCGACGGATGCCATGCTTAGCTCCCTGGCCGTACTCATCGTATCATGCCCCTGTGCACTTGGGCTTGCGACTCCCCTGGCAATAGCTTCCGGCTTCAGAAGCGCGCTTGCCCACGATATTATTTTCAAAACAGCTGCTGTCTTTGAAGAACAGTCGGATGCCTCAACAGTTGCCTTTGATAAAACAGGTACCCTCACAACGGGTCATATGCATCTTCTAGACAAAGGAACAAACAAGCAAGCACTCGAATATGCAGCCCTGTTAGAACGTTACGCTTCGCATCCTATCGCAGATCCTATTGCCAGTGCTCATTCCGTTAATAATATTGAGGTGCAGGACTTCCAGACATCTTCTGCTGGAATAAAAGGCACTATTGATGGACATCACATATTCGTAGGTCAGCCGGAATGGATCGAAAAAAATGAATTTCATATATCCGACAAACAATGGCTTAAAGTGGAACGAAACAGAGAAAAGGGCCATGTTCCGGTAGCCGTGGCGTGGAATAATCAGATGCAAAGTATTCTGATCGTTGGGGATCAGCTCAGAACAGAAGCTGAGGAAATCGTTTCTGTTCTTCAAAAGATAGGAAAAAAGGTTGCTATTATAACGGGTGACAGTCAACAGGCGGGCGAAGCAA
>JBEPXF010000181.1:0-6564 GCA_041642075.1 Fodinibius sp. | reverse complement strand
GCTACTTTATTACGATCTTGTTCACGCAAAAATACGATTTCGCCTTCTTCTCCCTGTACGAACACCGGTTTTTGTAACGATTCAGGCACCTTGATCACAAGCAGATCCCGTTCGCCAAAATGAACGATCTCAATAACAATATCCACTTTAGGCCGACAGAGTTCGGTCGCTGCTTTTCTAAGCAGGAACTCTTCTTCCTGATAACCGCTAACGCCGATTAAAGACCGGTCATCATCTACTCCTATCAACAACGTTCCCCCTTTGGTATTGGCAAATGCAGCCATTTCGCGGGCAATCTTAAATGCTGACGGTATCGTTCGCTTGAACTCGAGGTAGGTACCTTCACCAGTCTGAGCCAGATTTTGAACATCCAGATAGTCCATTTCCGAAAGTGAAGCGATGCTGTGGTTGTCAGAATACATAGCCAAAGGCGATTCGTTTTATTCTGTAACGAAAGTAACGGCTTAATATTAAGTATAGATGAATTATCACCAAATCTATATCTATACCGTAATCCTTCTAAATGACAATCTCCTCCTTGGGATTTCGGGTCATCAATTCATACAGTACATCCTTAGGATCCTCTTCCTCAAACAATACGCTATATACGGCCTCAGTAATCGGCATTTCCACATTCAATTCCCTGCTCCATTCCAATACAGAGCGGGTGGTTTTCACTCCTTCCGCTACCATATTCATCTGTGAGGTAATCTCCTGCAGTTTTTTTCCCTTACCGATATGATATCCTACAAATCGGTTACGACTGTGTTCGCTGGTACAAGTAACCACAAGATCGCCCATGCCCGACAGACCGGAAAAAGTATCCTGAGAGGCACCCAACGTCATTCCCAATCGCTTCATTTCATGAAGTCCACGCGTAATGAGCGCGGCCTTGGCATTATCGCCCAATTCCGCACCATCAACAATACCAGCTGCAATAGCCATAATATTTTTTACAGCTGCTCCTACCTCAACGCCAATAATATCATAATTCAGATATACCCGAAACATAGGAGTCAAAAAAGTTTCCTGAATGATCTCTGTAGTTCGCTTTGAATAGGAGCTGGCCACAACGGTTGTAGGGCGGAATTTACTAACCTCTTCGGCGTGGCTGGGTCCGGATATTACCCCGATATGATCATCAATAATTTTGCCTTCTAATACTTCCGAAAGCACCTGTGACATTGTTTTAAAAGTTTTGTTTTCTATCCCCTTAGCTACACTGACAATAATTTCATTTCCCCTGAAAAAGGGCTTTACTTTTTCAGCAAGCTCACGCATTACGTGTGAAGGGGTCGCAAAAACCACCATTTCCGGATCGTCGAGGCACTCCTCCAAATCCGTATGGCAACTGATGGAATCGGGAAGCGTAACATCGGTAAGATAAGAGGGGTTCCGGTGCTGCTTATTGATACCATAAGCCACTTCTGACTCTCGGGCCCAAAGCTCCACCTTGTTACCCGCCCGGGCCAGTACTACCGAAAGGGCGGTACCAAAACTGCCCGCTCCAATAATTGTTATTTTTTTCACGGTATTATACTCTTTAATTGGATTTCTTATCCTTATTAAGCCATCCTACGGCAGGCTTAAAAGATCCTACCTTATTTTCTGTTCCATTAAGCAGCCTCTTAATATTTCCCCGGTGCTTGATAATTATTCCAATTCCAACAATAGCACCAAAAATGAGGATGCTGCCGTCAATCGGCCAGCCAAAAACATATCGAAGTACCACCAACATCAATGGATAAATAAAGGCTGCCACAAGAGAGGCCAGAGAAACATATCGGCTGGTCACCATTACAATTAGGAAAACACCAGCCGTTATGGCTACCGATACAGGCTCTATACCGCACAGCATTCCTGCCGCTGTCGCCATGCCCTTTCCCCCGTCAAAGTTTGCGTACAGCGGAAACATATGTCCCACCACGGCAATTACTCCACATACAATTCGGAGGAAGGGATCTACATCCCAAAAGGAGAAAAGCGCAACCGGCCCGGACGATATATAATAAGCAAGCTGACTAATCCAATAGGAACTTGCAAAGCCTTTAAAAAAATCAATGAGCAGTACAGCGGTACCGGGCTGCCAGCCCAACAGGCGAAAGGTATTGGTCGCCCCGGCATTACCGCTTCCGTGGTCTCTTATATCTACCCCCTTAACGACTTTTCCAACCCATATGGATGAAGGGATAGAACCGACCA
Source organism: Fodinibius sp. (assembly GCA_041642075.1). Lineage (GTDB taxonomy): Bacteria > Bacteroidota > Rhodothermia > Balneolales > Balneolaceae > Fodinibius. The sequence goes on along the minus strand of JBEPXF010000181.1, from coordinate 4,362 downwards.
GATAGCTCAACAATATGACAACACCAAGTGCAAGCATATGCGATTATTAATTAAAAGAGATGGATACTCCCTGAATATAAAAGTTCAAAGAGACTTAACGAATTTATATAAGTATTATTTCGACTGAACGCGCTAAACGTGTCGCTCGGCATGATAAGAAGAACGCACCAGGGGACCACTTTCTACATGTCCTATTCCAAGCTCTTCACCAATTTCTTTGTATTCGGCAAATTGATCAGGGTGTACCCATTCTTCCACTGGCTGATGCATTTTTGTGGGCTGCATATACTGCCCAATAGTTAACACATCAACTTCATGATCCACGCAATCCTGCATAAGCTCAATAACTTCTTCACGTTTTTCTCCAAATCCAACCATAATACCGGTTTTAGTCCGCAATCCTTGATCTTTACAACGCTGGAGCAGCTCTAAAGAACGTTCATACTTTGCCTGGGGACGGATAGTGCGATATAGGCGAGGCACCGTTTCAAGGTTATGACTTAAAACATCGGGTGGGGTATCAATAACAATTTGCAGTGCTTCCCAAACGCCGCGAAAATCGGGAATTAGCGACTCAATAGTCACACCATCGATCGCTTCCCGAAGCTGTTTATGGGTCTCGGCAAAAATTGGAGCGCCACCGTCTTTACGCTCATCTCTGTTTACTGAAGTCAACACTACGTGTTTTAAACCCATTTTCTTAGCAGCATCTGTCACGCGACTGGGCTCATCCCAATCCAATCCCTGTTCGGGACGGCCTGTTTTTACAGCACAGAATGAACACGATCGTGTACAAACGTCGCCCAAAATCATGAAGGTTGCAGTCCCATTTCCCCAGCATTCTCCTACATTTGGGCAACGGGCTTCCGAGCAAACAGTATTGAGGGAATGTTTTCGGATGGTCTCCGAGACTTCCTTAAACTTCTCTCCCGAAGGTAATTTAACCCGCAACCAGTCTGGTCGGCGTTTCGTCTTTGTTTTGTCTTCTACAACGTTAAGCTCTTTAATCATGAAACTAAAATCAGTAGTTATTGGGATGCTTCTTTTGCTGGCTCGGAACTTGAAAGATACGAAAATTGATCGTTCAGTTCAGGAAGAGAATCTACCTTTGTGATATCTATGTCGAAGACTTCCTCGAAATGGATAAGCAAGCGTTCTTTAACGCGCGCCTCATTAACGCTATTTCCCAACAAATCCTGCAAGCTGGTAACCTCTTTATCCGTTATACCACAGGGTACGATGTGATTAAAATAACTGAGGTCGGTATTTACATTAAAAGCAAATCCGTGCATGGTTACCCATCGCGAACATCGTATTCCCATAGCGCATATTTTCTTATTGCCTACCCAAACGCCGGTAAGTCCTTCGATTCTACCCGCCTCAATATCATAATCAGCACAGGTACGGATAATAATCTCTTCCAAAAACCGAAGGTACTTATGGACGTCCGTAAAATGCCGATCCATATCAAATATGGGGTAGCCCACTATTTGTCCCGGTCCGTGATAGGTGATATCGCCGCCCCGATCGATTTCTATAAAGTCGGCATTGATATCATTGAGTTCGGTGAGGCCTTTCAGCAGGTGTCCTTTATCCCCGCTTTTTCCAAGCGTATAAACGTGGGGATGTTCCACAAAAAGCAATACTTCGCGATCCTTCTTTTGAGGGCTACTTGCCTCATTTTTCCGGTGCCTGAGCTTCTGATCTACCAGCCGCTGCTGGATGGCCGTCTGCAAATCCCATACCGGTCTGTACGGGGCGTGACCCAGATCATAAAATTCTACTTCATGCATAATCTCTCAATTAGGAATTAAAAATTGAGAATTAGGAATAGGAGAATGAATTAATCCCCTCAATTCCTAATTCTTCATTCCTAATTTCTATAACCCCAGCTCACTAACACTGGCTGATTAGCTTCCTAAATGCACGCCTTCGCCGTACGCCTCAGCAACTGCTTCCATGACTGCCTCAGACATGGTCGGATGGGGATGTACTGCGCTAATGATTTCATGCCCTGTAGTCTCAAGATCCCGGGCAACAACCGCTTCGGCAATCAGCTCCGTGACATGCGAACCGATCATGTGGCATCCCAGCCATTCGCCGTATTTTTCGTCAAAAATAACCTTTACGAAGCCTTCTTCATGACCAAGCCCCGTTGCCTTACCACTGGCTGAAAAGGGAAATTTGCCGACCTTAATATCATACCCTTCTTCTTTAGCCTGCTCCTCGGTATAGCCGACGGAAGCAATTTGAGGCTCACAGTAGGTACAGCCCGGAATGTTATTATAATCTATGGGTAACGGATCTTCACCAGCCAGCTTTTCTACGCAGACGATCCCTTCGTGAGACGCTTTATGGGCCAGCCATGGACCACCGGCCACGTCACCAATAGCATATATATTTTCAACACTGGTTTGGTACGTTTCTTTATCTACTTGGATGGCGCCTTTTTCGTATTCAACACCAATTTCATCGAGACCGATCCCGTCAACATTTCCGGCTACCCCAACGGCAGAAAGCACTACGTCGGCTTCAATAACTTCTTCTTCATCGCCAGTCTTGATGGTTACCTTTACTCCGTCTCCGTTTTCTTCAACTTTCTCGACCGTACTTCCAGTACGTACATCAATACCTTTTTTCTTATATATTTTGCCTAGCTCCTTACCGATATCCTTATCTTCAACCGGTACCAGGCTATCCTGCAACTCTACAAGTGTTACTTCAGTTCCAATCGTATTGTAGAAGTATGCAAATTCAACCCCAATGGCTCCAGCGCCTATAACCACCATTTTTTCGGGCTGCTCTTCCAGCTGCATTGCACGTTCAGAATCGATAATCATCTCACCATCAATCGGGATATTCGGCAATTCACGTGGATGGGCACCCGTGGCTATAATAAAGTTATCGGCCTTGATTTGCTCAACCGTTTCCTCATCTTCATTGATAACTTTTATCTGTTCCTTAGATTCAAAAACGCCCTTGCCTTCAAAAACTTCGATTTTATTGGCTTTCATTAAGAACTGAACACCCTTGCTCATCTTGTTTGCCACATTGCGGCTGCGCTCGATCATGCCTCCAAAATCGGCTTCATAACCTTCTACCGTCACTCCATAGTCGCCGGCATGCTCAATACTTTCAAATACCTCTGCCGAACGGAGAAGAGCTTTGGTTGGAATACATCCGATATTAAGGCATACACCGCCCAGATGCCGCTTTTCTACAATTGCAGTATCAAATCCAAGTTGAGATGCTCGAATAGCGGCTACATATCCACCGGGTCCGGAACCAATTACGCAAACGTCAAATTCTTTAGCCATGGTTTTTTATAATATTTGTTGATTGATTGAATGATTGACTTGATAAATTGCCCGTTCACTCCTTTTTAGTCTTGGGTAACAACTTCTGGACAGGGGAAACCGGCAATTTATCAACTCAATCGTTCCAAATTTTAAAAGTGCTCTAATTTAAGAATAATACGCGGAAGGGCGAAATAGATCTTTGAAATATTCCTCCCCTCAAACCCTTTACGGCGTATATTTTTACCCTCTCCCCGGTTATCAAAGGTTCATAAAGAAACAATTCCCAATGCTTTTTGTTTAATGGGTACAGAATTCCAACAAAAATTGAATATATGGATACTTTTAAAAGATACAATCTGTTGCTATTTTTTTCCGTAATACTAATTAGCTTAATCACTTACGGCTGTCTGGACTCCTCAGGTCCCGGAGAAAACAATCCCCAGCCTTATTCGCATCAGGTAAATCCGGGAGCCTCTGCGAATGACTTTCTGGCTGACTCCAGTTTTACCGATCTGGTAATTGAAATTGACTACATGGAAGGTTACGAACCGAATTCCGAAGCCTTGGATAGCCTCAAATCATTTCTCGAACAGCGGCTCAAGAAAACCTCTGTAACGATCAATGAACCGACGGTCATTCCTGCTGAGGGACAAAACAGCTATAGTGCGAATGAGATACGGGCACTTGAAGAACAACACCGTGATAACTATACCTCCTCTACCGAGAGTAACCAGTTAACCGCCTATATGATTATTGTGGATGGAGAATATAATGAGAGCAATGTACTGGGCATTGCATACTACAATACCTCCAACGCCTTTTTTGGGGGCGCTTTTGACGAGGCCAGTGGAGGGATAGGTCAGGCTTCCCGTTATCTTGTGGAAGCGACTTCGTACCGTCATGAATTCGGTCACCTTTTTGGACTGGTGAACATAGAAAACTCAGGTACGGAAATGCAGCAAGATCATCAGGATGAGGAAAACGGACATCATTGCGATAATGATCAATGCCTGATGTATTATGCTGTTGAAACCACCGACTTCTTCGGCCAACTGACAGGAGA
>JBEPXF010000180.1:0-6588 GCA_041642075.1 Fodinibius sp. | reverse complement strand
TTTAATCGACTCATCAATGAGATTCGGAAAGAGGTAACTTCTCTCAGGAATGAAATTGATGAGCTCGAAAAGGAAAATAGTAAACTCAAATCGAAGCTCAGAAAAATTGAACAGGGACAAGCTGATATTTTTTCCGATGTTTCTGAATCAGAACGGTTAGCTATAAGACATCAGGTATTGGGTTTGATTTCAAAAATTGATAATCATCTGGAGGAAGGTCAATGAAATCTGTAAAAGTAACTATTTTAGGCAAGCAATACCCCTTAAAAGTAAAGGATTCCGAAGAAGAGACAATGAAACGTATTGCTCATTATGTGGATGATAAATTCCGGCAATACAAAAAAGAGCTAAATAAGCAGCCCGATACTACAGTTATGTCCCTTGCCGCTTTGGCAATTGCCGAAGAACTTTTTGAGGAACGCAAGCAAAATAGAGAGCTTAACCAACAGGAAGAAAAAGTAATGGAAAAAGTAAACAGCTCTCTCGAAGAGTTTGTTGAAGAAATTACTTCCTGATTAAATTCCATTCTGAGAAGGCCGTTAATTTCCTTACCTTTAGCTTTTTAATTCATCAGATTTTTTTCTGGCCTAATTTCAGTAGCCATGCCCAGCAAATTACTAAATATTCTTTTTGTCGGTGATATCGTTGGAGAACCCGGTTTAAGTCTTTTAGAGACTATCTTACCCAGCCTCATCGATAAACATGAAGCGGACTTTGTTATCGCGAATGGAGAAAACTCTCACGAGGGAAAAGGCATCAATCGTTCAATTATCCAACGACTCTATGACTTAGGTATTGATGTAATTACGGGAGGCAACCACTCCTTCGCCAAATGGAAAGTCTTTGACTACATGAAAGAAGACGCAAATATTCTGCGTCCAATGAATTATCCAAAAGGCAATCCCGGTTATGGATTTGGTGTTTATGATCTTTCAGATAGTACCCAAAAAATTGGAGTCCTGAATCTACAGGGGCGTACCTTTATGAATCCCATTGACGATCCATTTTCAACGGCTGACTGGGTTATTGAACGTATGAAGGAGGAAACCGATATAATCTTTGTAGATTTCCATGCCGAAGCCACCGCGGAAAAGATGGCGCTTGCATGGCACCTGGACGGACAAATTTCCATGTTCGTAGGGACCCATACACACATTCCAACCAACGATGCACGGCTATTACCCAATGGCACAGGCTACATCAGCGATGCAGGCATGACTGGTTCATTTGATTCGGTGTTAGGAATGGATAAAAATACCTCTATGAATCGGTTTAAACTCGGTACCCCCCACCGCTATCGACTGGCAAACGGGAATAATCACCTCTGTGCCATTTTAGGAAAAGTTGATGTTAAAACGGGCAAATGCAAGTATATTGAACCGATCATTTATCCTTCTTTTCAATCAAATAGCTTAGAAGAATCAAAATAATGCCGATTTTAGAAGCCCGTGATATCACCAAAACCTATAATGGCCGCGATGGTAATCCCCTTATTGTTTTAGATAATACTTCCATTGCCATAGAAAAGGGATCGATAGTCACTATTGTTGGTGCAAGCGGATGTGGAAAAAGTACTTTACTGCATATATTGGGTGGACTTGATCGGCCAGATTCAGGTACTATATTGTGGCAGGAAGAGTCAATATATGACATGAAGAAAGAGGTCCTAGCCAAATTCAGAAACAAAAATCTGGGATTTGTTTTCCAGTTTCATCATCTATTACCGGAATTCTCGGCAATTGAAAATATTATGATGCCTGCATTGATTGGTAATGAGACTGAACAGGAAGCCAGAGAAAAAGCACTTATGCTTCTTAAGGATTTTGGCATTGCTGACCGGGCGGAACATCGCCCGGCACAACTTTCCGGTGGCGAACAACAGCGGGTAGCCATGGCACGAGCTCTCATTAACAACCCGGAACTTATATTGGCCGATGAGCCAACAGGAAATCTGGATGAAAGAAATACCGAAATCCTGCTCGACCTTCTTTATGAGATTCGGAGGAAGAAGGATGTAAGTATTCTTTTAATTACCCATGAAAAAAATATTGCGGAGCGATCGGATTTAGTTTACGAACTCTCCCATGGAAAACTAGCAGAACTTTAGATTTTGCTATCATCCAAAACAATGATATTTTTACCGATCAAAAATAAAGTTTAATCCAATTTTATTATGTCTAAGAAACAAGCGCGTGAAGAGTTAGAAAGTGATCCGCTATTAGAAACTTTTTCCAAGGCACAAAGTTTTTACGATCAAAATAAGTCTGGTGTAATCGGAGGTATTATAGCTTTAGTTCTGATCATTGGGGGGGGAATAGGTTATTATTACTACTCCACTTCCCAAGAAGAAAGTGCCCAACAGTTATTATCGGATGCTACAACTTCTTATATCAATGGCAATTATCAACAAGCGCTTAATGGATCTGATGAGGACTTTTCCGTTGGGTTTGAACAAATTATTGATAATTATCCCCGTACTGACGCTGCTAATTTAGCCCGTTACTACGCTGCAGTAAGTGCATATAACTTAGGTAATCTTCAAGAAGCTATCTCATATATAGATGACTATGATCTGCCCGATGGTATTTTAGGTGTCGGTCCTATTTCTTTTCAAGCAATGCTTATGACCGAAGCAGGTAATCACAGTGAAGCTGCGGAATTATATATAAAAGCAGCCGAATGGGATGAAAACAGTTCTACCACTCCCTATAACTACTTACAAGCTGCTCAAGCTTATAATTCTATCGGGGAAACAGAACAAGCTCAAGAATATGCTCAGCTTGTTGTGGATGAATACAGTGATAGTCCACAAGCATCCGCTGCACAGCGACTTTTAGGATCCTTGGCTACAACAGGCAACTAAAAAAATATAAGGAGGATCTTTTTTTGGGATCCTCCTTAGGATATCTATTCCTTTATTACAGCAATTTAAAATTAACTCCCTGGTGGTTGATAGTCCATATCTACCCAACGGCGATTCTTTCCACTTTCAATTGATTTGTGAATAAAATGGACCCCACGGGCTCCATCCTGTACGGTTGGAAAATCCCGGGCAAATTCATGTGGCTCTTCCCCTGCCAGCCGTGCAGCAATAGTATCAGCTACATTCGAATAGATATTCGCAAAAGCTTCAATAAAGCCTTCCGGATGTCCGGGAGGAATACGATTGCCCGCATCTGCTACGTCTGACAGATATGGATTTCCACGTTTATAAATTTCTTCAGCCCCATCAGGATATTTTACCTGGAGATAGTTTGGGTTTTCCTGATGCCATTCCAGACCTGCCTTTTCTCCGTAAATTCGAACATTCAGGTCATTTTCTTCCCCAACTGCAATTTGTGAAACATGTAAGACTCCCTGGACCCCATCCTCATAATGGATCAGCATATTGGCATCGTCTTCCAGTTCTCGTCCTTCCCCAAAGGTATTAATATCAGCATACAGCTCCTCCATCTGGAGTCCGGTAATATATTCTACCAGGTTTTCAGCATGAGTTCCGATATCCCCTATACAGGAAGATATTCCCGCCTTATCGGGATTTAATCTCCAAACTTCATCATCATTATCACTCTGGGACAACCAACCTTGCGGATATTCAACAACGACCTTTCGAAGTTTACCCAATTTCCCATCATTAACCATCTTTTTTGCCTCCTTAACCATGGGATATCCCGTATAATTATGGGTAAGTCCAAAAATAACATCGTGCTCTTCTACCAGTCGGCATAACTCTTCTGCTTCCTCAATAGTATTGGTCATAGGCTTATCACATACAACGTGAATACCTGCCTCAATAAACACCTTTGCTACCGGGTAGTGCAAAAAGTTCGGGGTCGTAATACTTACAAAATCAATTCGCTCATTTTCAGGTAGTGCGGCTTCCTTTTCAGCCATCTCTTCATAAGAATCATAAACCCTGTCCGAATCGAGATGCAGTCGCCCTCCCATTTCCCGCGATTTTTCAGGATTTGAGGAAAAAGCTCCTGCAATGAGCTCCATCTTACCATCTAGTGCGGCAGCCATACGGTGTACTTCTCCGATAAATGCACCGGGACCGCCACCGACCATTCCGTAACGAATTTTCCTATCTATACTCATGGATTAATTCTAGTATTTTTTAACTTAAAATTTAATTATCGATTGTAATAAGCACCTTTAAAATTGAAAATGCAAAAGTTTAGCATATACAATAAATTCTCAAAATTATTTCTGCAAATTTCTTGCAAATATCGTACTCCACATATAAGTTGATGCAGTAGTATAAGAAAAACAAAAAAGGATCATGAAAAATAAAAATTTTTACGTTTCAGATGCTCAAAATGAGAACGAATATGATGCTATTGTTGTAGGATCAGGGATTTCTGGTGGATGGGCAGCAAAAGAATTAACGGAAAAGGGATTAAAAACACTGGTTCTTGAACGAGGACGTGATGTAAAACACGGGGAAGACTATAAAACAGAACATATGCCTCCCTGGGAAGCCGAATTTAGAGGTCGTGGCGACCGAAAGCTATTTGAAGAAGAGTATCCGATGCAGCTTCGCTCAGATGTTATAAATGAGTATAATTATCATTTTTTCGTGAATGATAAGAAACACCCCTATCAGACCGATGAAGAAAATCCTTTTTTATGGGTAAGGGGATATCATGTTGGAGGCCGTTCACTTACATGGGGTCGCCAGGTTTATCGCTGGAGTGATCTTGATTTTGAAGCGAATGCCAAAGAAGGTATAGCTGTAGACTGGCCTATACGATATGAAGATATTGCTCCGTGGTACGATTATGTGGAAGAATTTATAGGCGTCAGCGGTCAGGAAGAAGGACTAAATCATCTTCCTGATGGGAATTTTTTGCCTCCCATGGATTTAAATTGCGTTGAAAAAGACGTTAAGGAAAAGATCGAAAATAATTTTGAATATCGATATTTAACTATAGGCCGCTGTGCAGTATTAACGGAACCACATAAGGGACGCGGCGGCTGTCACTACTGTGGACCCTGCTCCCGCGGATGTAGTGTGGGAGCATATTTTTCCAGTCAAAGCAGTACTCTTCCTGCAGCACGCAATACGGGAAATTTCACCCTGCGTCCAAACAGTATTGTACACAGTATTATTTATGATAAGGAAACCAATCGGGCAAAAGGAGTTCGTGTTATTGATCGAGTGACTAAAGAAACAACTGAGTATTATGCTAAGGTCATATTTTTAAATGCCTCTGCGCTTGGTTCGACACAGATCATGCTTAACTCTACTTCTGATGCTTTTCCAAATGGTATTGCAAACTCAAGCGGCGTAATGGGACATTACCTGATGGATCATCACTTCCGAGTGGGAGCTTCCGGCACCTTTGAAGGATATGAAGATCGATACTACAAAGGAAATAGGCCCAATGGTATATATATCCCGCGATTTCGTAATATTAACGACGAAACCAAGCATGATGAATTTATTCGTGGATATGGTTTTCAGGGACGCGCAAGCAGAGACAGCTGGGGGCGAGGTACATCTATTGAAGGTTTCGGAAAAGAATTCAAAGAAAAGCTGCGCGAACCTGGTCCCTGGAATTTTGGAATGACCGCTTTTGGCGAAATACTTCCCTATGAAGATAATTATGTGACCCTTTCTGAAGAAACCGACGAATGGGGTATGCCACAATTAGAAATTCATGCTTCCATTAAAGAGAATGAAGAAAAAATGAGGGAAGATATGGCTGCAACAGCCGCTGAAATGGTGGAAGCAGCTGGCGGTAAAAATGTGAGCCCCTATTTTGGGGAATACTTGGTTGGAGAGGGCATCCATGAGATGGGAACAGCACGCATGGGAAGAGATCCGGAAACTTCCGTTTTAAATGCCCATAATCAAACACACGACGTCCCAAATCTTTTTGTCACCGATGGAGCCTGCATGACTTCAGCAGCTTGTCAGAATCCATCCTTAACCTACATGGCATTGACGGCCCGTGCGGTAGATTACGCAGTGGACGAGCTTAATAAAGGAAATATTTAACGACCGTGATATTAGTGAGTTCTTTATTCGTATTTTTCACCAGACTCATTTCATGACATAAAATTAGGTATAAAATGAACAGAAGAGAAGCTTTAAAACGACTTGCACTTTTAAGCGGAGGAGCCCTATCCCTCACCACTGTAGCCGGATTTATGGGAGGATGTTCGGCAGATACAAACGGTGGTGGTGGATTTACTCCGCAAACGTTATCACAAGCTCAAAATGAACTGGTAACCCAGTTTTCTGAGCGTATAATCCCTGCTACCGATACACCCGGTGCCAAAGCTGCCGGTGTTAATCAGTTTATTGATCACATGCTTACTAATTGGAATACCGAGGAGGAGCGGGAACATTTTTTAGATGGACTCAACCACGTTGATGAACTTAGCGACAAAAGGTTTAATGACGTTTTTGTAGAACTTGAAGAAACAGACCAAATTGCAGTAATGGAAGAGTTGGAACAGGAAGCTCAAAATAATTCTGATAACGATACAGATTTAAAACCGATCTTTCCAATGATGAAGGAGTTTACGGTTGTGGGTTACTATACTTCAGAGATTGGCGCTTCAGAAGAGCTTATTTCC
>JBEPXF010000179.1:0-6617 GCA_041642075.1 Fodinibius sp. | reverse complement strand
GGATTCAGAAGAAATGGATATGGCCGCTCGATTAACAGAGCCCGAAACCGGACGCATTATGGAAGTGTTTACAACCGAGCCCGGATTGCAGGTATATACGGCCAATTCACTTACCGGTGAAGGCAACCAGGTCGGGAAAGGGGGACATGCTTACGGACCTCGGTCGGCCGTTTGTCTGGAAACTCAGCACTTCCCCGATTCGCCACATCATTCCCATTTCCCTTCCACCCTAATAACTCCAGATGAGGATTACAGTTCTACCACTGTTTATAAATTTGATACAATGAATTGATCTTAGGTCATCCACAGGTACATGGATACAGCCGTGTTTTTAGATTAGGATCTATTTCAATAGACCCAGATCCTTTAAGTTCAAGTACGAAAGTTGTTTCTATCTATATTTACTGAAATTCCATGAAGGCAGTTGTATATGAAAATTATGGTTTGCCTGACGTTCTTCAGTTCAAGGAGGTGGAAAAGCCGGTTCCTGAGGATGATGAAGTATTAGTCAAAATTTATGCAACAACCGTCTCTTCAGGGGATTGCCGCCTTCGAAGAGCTGACCCGTTTGTAGTTCGATTCTACAATGGACTGACTAAGCCTCGAAGAATGACCATACTCGGGAATGAGCTGGCCGGAGAAATTGAGGAAGTTGGAAAAAAGGTAAAAGAATACAGTAAGGGTGATCTGGTTCTCGGTCAGGCAGGCAATCTTGGAGCCAATGCCGAATATATATCGTTGACCGAAGATGAAGTCGTCAAAAAGCCTGAAACCCTGACCTTTGAAGAAGCTGCTGTTATTCCTTTCGGTGGTAATACAGCATACTATTTTCTCGACAAGGGAAATATTCGACGCGGACAAAAAGTACTGATTTATGGAGCCTCAGGATCGGTAGGTACCGCTGCTGTCCAGATTGCCAAACATTTTGGCACAGAAGTGACAGGAGTATGTAGTACCGAAAATTTAGCATTAGTGGAGTCGCTGGGAGCTGATAAAGTGATTGATTACACGAAGGATAAGATTGTCGGAAACAATGATAACTATGATATTATTTTTGATACGGTTGGTAAAAGTCCATTTTCAGAATGTATGCAATCACTTGTTGAAAATGGGGTTTATCTCAGGGCCGTCCACATGGCATTGCTGACGATTATTCGGGGAGTCTGGACTACAATGACCACCGACAAGAAAGTGATAGGCGGTGTGGCAACCGAGCGAAAGGAAAATCTCTTGTTCCTCAAAGAACTAATTGAAGCGGGAGAATTTAAGCCAGTTATAGATCGGAGCTATCCATTAGAACAGATTGCTGAAGCCCATAGATATGTTGATAAAGGGCATAAAAAAGGGAATGTAGTGATAACAGTGGTTGGGTAAGGGATTTGGTATGATACAGAGCCTTTTTTAACCGCTAATCAAGCTCTTTCTATACCTCTGATTTAGGAGGTTGAGAATATCTCTTAAATTAATAAAGTCACTGCAATAAGCAACTAGTCTAAATATTTATAACTTTAACTATTATGCCTTGAAAGTAAATTGGTAGTAACAGAGACTTTAATTTAAGAAAGACTATGAGAAAGTTGTTCTTAACTGTTTTCTTATTGTTTCTGTCTGCTTCCTATGCTTTAGGCTGCAGTTGTTGGGGGTTTCATACCAGTGAGGAGTATATAATTTCGGATTTTGTAGGGATACTCCAGATTGAGGCTGCTTTTTCAGATAGTGCAGGTGCAGGTCTTTACACTGCTGAAGTAAATCCAGTTACCATTTATAAGGGTACAGCTCCTCAGTCATTTAAGGTTGCCGGTAACAAAAAGGAGAGATTCAAAGCAGTCGATGTGAAATAAAAGTTAAAAGTGGAGAGGCTTGGCTTGTGGCTCTAACTAAGAATGATTCGGGCATCTACAAACTTACACGCTGTTCATTTGCAGAGAAGATGAAATCAGAAGAGGGAGCGGAACTAAATAACAGATCCGCTAAAAAAGCAATACAACACTTTAGTTTCTTAAAACGTCACATCCCAGATTTGTACAGGGAGTTTTCAGTGTTAGAAAATACGGGAAACATCTATAAGTTTTTAAGAAAATACCAGGACCAATCCTTTAACAAATCTTCCGCTCATTATTTGTTGAGCTTTAATAAACAATTTGAGATAAATAATATTGAAGTACTTCAGGGCTTGTCACCCGAATTTGATAAGGAATTGGCAGAATTTTTACAATCAGATACGAAATGGAAAAGAGCAGGAGTTTTTGAAAAAAATGAGGCTATAACCGGTAAGACTCAATACGTGCTTGATATCTATCACAATAGCGAAAAAAAAGCTTAAGTAGAACAAGATAGTTTTAGACAATCTGTTTGCTAATCGGGAAAATTGAAGTAGCAATATCGTTTATCAAGACATCGTTTTTTGCATTTTTAAATCAAATTTTGTCAATTACTGATCGTCGGGAGACATCTTTATGATAATATCTTTAGACTATCCAGATTTTTAATTCATCTCGATTATGAAAACACTGCTAACGGTTGTTTTGTGCCTGCTTATTTTTGGGTGTTCAAACCATGCAGAGGAGAAAATCCAAGTAGATCTAGAAAGGGTAGTGGCAGAAGCTGAGTCGAAAGATCAAGGATATGGAAGAAGGAGCAATATTTTCTTTGAAGACCCGGATAAGGATTTTATCTATCCCCCGGAATGGGAGAATCCGGAGATCGCTGTTTTATCGCGAGGGGATGAGTTTAAAAACATCCATGTATTGAGGCATGAAAATAATAAGGGTGATACGACATATTATGTAGATACAAACGCTAATCTGGACTTTACTGATGAAGATAGCCTCCATTTTGTCCGTCAGGAAAACCGTTCGGTTTCCGATGCTTTGGTTAATATTTATCCGGAAGCGTTAAATACCGACAGCATTGCGGTGTATTTTCAGGTTTTAAAAATAGATGATTGGCGGTTCGGTCGAATTAGCGAATATAGAACGGGCACGCTCAATGCGGATGGAGAATCCTTTGATATTCTGCTTCGTCCCCGCTCTAAAGAAAAGCCAGTATATCAACGAGCTCCTGGAACTGTCTTATTTCTTGACGCTAATAAAAACGGAGAATTTGAAGACCAATGGCAGATTACCGATGAGGGAACGTTGGTATCCAGCGAAAAGATTAATATCACCCAACCTTTTCTGATTAACGGGAATACGTTTGAAGTAAGTTATATAGACTCTATAGGATCCCAAATTACCCTGCAAACAAGTAACGAAACAGAAGCCCCGGTTCGCGGATTAATGGCGCCCAACTTTCAGGCAACTGATCTGGAGGGTAATGAGCACAACCTCCATTCATATTTTGGGAAACCGGTCCTCTTGGAATTTTGGTCTAAATACTGTCCCTACTGTAAAGAAGTAAGACCTGATTTAAACCAGCTGAAAGAAGATTATGGTGAGGACTTGACACTCATTACGATGGCCCGGGAAACAGACCGGAATGAACTAAAGGAACATCTGAAAGAAAATCCTAAGCGAGGCATATTTGTACTTCGTAACGAAGAAGCCTGGAATACCTTTAATCCGATTACCGCCACACCCACTTTTTATTTAATCGACAGTGACGGAACTATCAAAATGAAAGTAAGAGGAAGTGGAAAGCTTGAAGTGATTGAGGAAACGCTGCAGGACTTATTATAGAAGGGATAGATAAATTACATCTATTATTTTTGTATTAAAGTATAGTTTCTGATCGTCAATCAAAGCTACTAGCTGTTCTTATATTGGATTTCTATAACAAATCTGTTATAGTAGGGAAAAGGGTACTAAATTTTTAATACGTCTTTATAAGTAAAGGCGGATATCATATGCCGAATTTGGGGGATTGCTATGCAGGTACGACATAAAAAACAAGCGTATCAGTTGGCTAACATTGGACATTGGGAACTAGATGTAGAAAATAGAGAACTTCATTGGTCCGAAGAGATCAAGCGGCTCCACGAGGTTGATCTCGATTATACCCCGAATTTAGAGCGTGCTCTTGAGTTCTATAAAGAAGGCGAATATCGCAAAAAAGTTCGCTCGGCTGTAAACCGGGCTATTGAAGAAGGAGAGCCGTTTACCATCGAGTCCAAAATTATTACCGAAAAGGGCAATAAGCGATGGATTAAAGCAATAGGCGAACCCAAAATGAAGGGGGATAAATGTGTTCGGCTTTTCGGAAGTACACAAGACATTACCGATCTTAAGGAAACAGAAAGGAAAGCCCGGGAGGTTCAGGAAAAGCTGCGCGATATTATTGAGCATAGTACTGTTATGTTCTATAAGCATGATACCGATCACCAACTGACGTATCTGAGTCCGCAGTCAGAATACTTTTTGGGCTGTACACCTGAGGAGGGAAAACAAAAATGGACCTCGTTTGTTACTGATCATCCTAAGAATAATGAAAGCCTTAAGAAGACTGAAAAGGCTATTAAAACGGGTTATCCCCAGCCTCCTTATGAGATGCAGTTAAAAAGAACTGATGGGCGAAAAATTTGGGTTAAAGTCAATGAATCCCCTATCGTTGAAGAGGGGAGAACCGTGGAGATTGTGGGATGCATGACAGATATCACGGAGCTTAAAGAAAAAGAAACACAGCTGCGAAATATAGCTAACAACATTGATGGGATGGTCCATCGATACCAGCGATTTCCCGATGGACATGATGAATTTATTTATGTTAGTGAGGGTGTAAGAGACTTGCATGAAGTGACTCCCAAAGAGGTGTTGGATGATCCCGGTATCTTGTGGTCACAAATTATTGATGAGCATATTGACGAAGTAAGAAAATCGGTTAATGCTTCAGCCGAAACTCTGAACAAGTGGAATAAGAAATGGATGATTCAAACCCCTGACGGAAAGCAAAAGTGGATCCATGGCCGTGGAACGCCCAAAAAAACCGAGGAAGGAAGTATAATCTGGGATACCATCCTACTGGATATAACAGAGCAGGAACTGGCTAAAAATAAGCAGCAGGAACTTTATCGCATCATAGAAGAAAGTCTAAACGAGGTTTATATTTTTGAAACCGATTCCCTTGAATTCGTATACTCAAATTCATTGGCCAGGGAGCATACCGGGTATTCAGAAGGTCAGCTGCAGAAAATGACGCCTCTCGATCTTATTGACGATATAGAAATCCGTAAGGATTTTGATAAATATCTCATCCCTTTAGATCGTAATGATAAAGAGATGGTAACGTTTAGTACGATCCACAAGCGTTCCGATGGGACTGTATATCCGGTAGATGTACGACTGCGGAAAGAGGAATACAATGGTAAGCCGGTTTACGTGGCAGTTATACTGGATATTACCAATCAGAAAGAGTTGGAAGATCATATTAAAAGGCAGGTTTCGCTTCTAAACTACATTTTGGATAGCCTGCCGGGGCTTTTTTACATGGTAGGGGAAGATCTTACCTTTGCCAGGACGAATAAAAATGTTGAAAAGCTGTTTGGGTTATCGGCCGAAGAGTTGCAGTCAACGAATGCGTTATCTCTTGTAGCACCCCGTGAACAGAAGAGAGCAAAACGACTGATAGGGAAGGCATTTCAGGAAGGGTACGCTGAACTGGAAACGATATTAATAGGTAAGGATGGGAATGAGCATCATTATTACATGAATGGAAGCCAGATTCAACTGGCTGATAAAAGTTACGTTATAGGCAGTGGAATAGATGTCACAAAGCGAATAAGAACGGAAGAGGAAAACCGGATTTTGCTTCAGGAAATTCACCACCGGGTAAAGAATAATTTGGCTATAATTTCCGGTCTTCTGTCGCTTGAGCTGCAGGAATTATCGCCAGCCAGTTATGGCCAAATGCCCCTTGAAAGAAGTATAAATCGCATTCATTCCATTGCCAAAGTTCATGAACTTCTGTACCAGTCTGCAAGCTTTTCATACGTCAACGTCAAAAGATATATATCTGAACTGACGAATACGGCTATGAGTACCCTCCAAAAAGATGATAATATTCATATCTGTCTGGAGTTGGACGATATTGATATGAATATAAATGAGGTGATTCCCCTGGGAATGTTGATGAATGAACTGTTGACCAACTCCCTAAAATATGCCTTCAGCGAACAGGAAGAGGGTATTATAGAGGTTAACATATCTAAGACCGGAGATCGTTACGAAGTATATTACCGAGATCATGGAAAAGGATTTGACAGGAGGGAATTCGATAATTCAGAAACGCTTGGCCTGACCATTGTTAAAATGTTGCTACAGCAACTCGAAGCAAAATTTGAGGTAGATACAGAAGATGGATTTGAATTAAAATTCAACTTTAAGGAAAAGAAAACTGGGTCGCATTCAAATATTTAACTGATGGTCGGCTCCCGAGACAGGATGATGTTTTCCTCTTGTATAATACCAACATCAAGATATGCAATGCCAACAAAGGAAACAGATATACTGACTGATGCAGTAATGCTGAAAGAGTCTTCGCTCAGAGAGTTATACTATTGGTTGCATACGTAAAACATACGTGGATGTTAGGGGGCGGAATTGCGTTGCTCCCCTATAGCTTAATTATGCTGGCCCTTTCTGTATTAGCAGTTTTGTTTAATCCTTTCATGCTTTGGCATTTAT
>JBEPXF010000178.1:0-6621 GCA_041642075.1 Fodinibius sp. | reverse complement strand
TTGCTATGTTGACAGGAGTCACTCATTTATATTTGTAATTATATTTCGGTTCCTTCTTCCAGATAAAAGGGAAATACCTTGTTAAAACGAGAATTGGTAGCCCGGATCAGGTACTCTATTTCAATCATTAGCCGACCTTCATATATAAATGTCTCGTCAATATTAATATTCAGCGGTTCAATACGCGGTTCATAATACAGAATAGCCGTTTCAACCAGGTCGGCCAGATATGTTTTCATTGATAAATTGAATGATTCGAACACCATGTCGTCAAGATTACAGCCATACTCTGGACGCATAACCCGCTCACCCTTGCGGGTGCCCAGCAGTATTTCAAGACTGCGCTCTATATCCTCCCTGTTATGGGTTAATTGTACCTTGCCTTCTTCTTTGTCAAATGCAGGTGGGAAACTCCATCCGCTGCCCAAAAAATCTTTCCTATTCTCCTTCTCCATAAAAATTTCGTTATCCTCCAATTATTACCGTTCCGCTTCCTGCTATAATTTGTCCGCCGTGCGATGTCATGTCTCCCATCCTTGCAGCGGGCTTGCCTTCTATCAACACAGTAGCTGAGCCCTGGATAATTGTATCGGGCGGTCCCGAGCATGTAGCCATATCACCCATACGGGCGGCGGGCACCCCCTCAATTAAAACGGTAGGTGCTCCCGGCGGTAAAACGGGTCCCCCCACATGGGGAGCCCCACCCGGATTCACCATTGGACAAGTGTGCATATCGGTTATCCTTGCTGCTGACGGCATAATTATTAATAGTTACTCTTTTAAAACTCTATTTATTATTCTTTCATCAATTAATTTGTACAATACTTCCCTTTATCGTGGTCGTTCCGCTAGAGCTCACCTCGGCCGAGGCTGATCCTTCTGCTTTAAAGCCCGCATTGGCCTTAACATTGATATTTGTACCCTCAAAATTCAGGTCGCCAGTGGCCTTAATATTAATATCCGAAGGACTTTCCACTGTAATCCCATCGCTATTCATAACCATACTGTTACCATTCTCATCTTCCATTATAATCTCTCCCGCATCGTCATCAACAGAAATTTTCTTCCCCGAAGGCATTTCAATGACCACAGAAGGATCATCATCATTGATCAGCATTTTTATTTCCCCGCGGCTTACCCATCCCTTCTCATGATTATCATCACTAGCGGCAATGGCCGCCGGATTGTTAGCGCTATTCAGGGAACCCAAAATAATCGGCTGGTTGGGATCGCCGTGGATAAAGCCCACTACCACTTCATCATCTATTTCAGGACGTATAATCACTCCTCGGTTATCGCCTGCCCCTGCCGTAGCCAGCCGTGCCCAAACACCCTGCTCCTCGGTATCAATCATCGGTAACCGAACGAGTATACGTTCATCACCGTCCGGATCTTCCTCGATTTGTGTTACCAGTCCGATCTGCAGCCCGCTCACGGAGGGCAGCATTCCGGCCGCAGCCTCCTCGGAAATATTATATTGCTCGCTGAACCATTCCGGAGAAAGGCCAAACTGCACATCCATCAGCCACTCCCCCTTGTAAAAGCTATGCTTTACACCGCTCACAAACGCATTGCCGTTAAACCGATCACCAACTCCTTCCAAGGTAATAACCGCTCCCGGATTAATAGTAGATAAACCACGAATCTTTGCTCGTCCCCGGACCTTAGCCAGCTCATGCTTCATGAGCTTTGCATTAGCCCATGTCTGCAACACTTCACTGGGTATTTTAGCACCAGCCCGGAGAGACCATTCCTTATTTTCAAAACTCCCTGAAAGATCATCAGAACTGATATTCCCCGGCGTTACCGGCGAAGAAGAAGCCGCGTCCACCTCACTGGGTTCCGTTTTAGAATAATCCCAAGAAATCCCTTTTACTGATCCCATCTGGTTCGTACCATCCATTTCGGCATCAAATTCCAGCAGGTTACTGCCATAGACCACGGTTTCTACAGGCTCCTGCCCGAAGTCGGGTTTCTTAATGGAAATAGTACCTCCCTCAACGTGGCAAAAGAGACCATTTATGTCAGCCCGGCTCTGGATAAAATCCCAATCGGTAGACTGAAACTGCAAGATTTCTTTATGGATAAATTGCGTTGCTTCTACATCCGCACTTACATTGCCGTATTCCCCAATAATCGTTTCAAAAACCTCACTTTCGGTAGCATCATAAAAATACCGGCTTTTGGGTATGGTAGTTAATTTTATGGCCGAATCGGTACAATCTACGGTTAGTACACTATTGCCATTGGAGCGCATTTTAATAGACTGCCCCGTAACGATTCCTTTAAACACCGTATTTTCTTCAGACTCATAGCCCAGCTGAATTTCAATTTCATTGCCCGGAACAAACCAGTCCTCTTCACTGACCTTGAAGGTCTGATCTGAGGTATTACCATCAAGAATAACCACTTTCGCACGGGGAATACGGTTCAACTCGTTCCAAATATCGATGGAATAAACTTCTACCGTTGACGGGACTTCTTCGCCCTCAACTAAAATGGTATGGGTTACCACACCGTTGGTTCGGGCGTTGCTTGAAAGGATATCAGTAGGTAAGACCGGCATATTATTAATTTGTTTTTGCTAGGGGTGGAAACACGATTTCGGTTCCCGGTTTCAGATTTCTAAAATCAGTAATTCCGTTAATCCGAGCCACTTCCAGGTAATACTTAGAATCGCCATAAATATTATAGGTCATTATTGGAAGAGTGTCTCCTTCCTTTACGGTACGGACATGCGTTAAGTCGGGTGAGCTTTTATTCTCACGGCTGGCCCGTTCTTTTTCTTCCACATATTGTTTAAATGTCGTTTTTAGCACAGCCCGCAAAGGCAGTCCCTGCGGACTAAACATCTTATGCTCAATCTCCAGGCTCTGCAACTGGCATTTAAACAGCAGGGTGCCCCATACCAATTGAAGATAACGCGGGCGGTGAATTTCACCGTCATAGGTAAGCGCCAATTTCTTAAAGTGCATGATATCCGGTGTAACTCCTTTCGACCCGCTTTGCATATTACCCAGTGCGCCTGTTTTATCGAGCAGAAATTCAAAACTCAGTGTCTGGGGATCCGTATTATTATATTTATTAGCGGCACTGCTGGTACCCGATGCCTGTAATTCGGAATAATTCACATTAACCGACTGAGTATAACTCTCCGGATTAACGTGAGCTTTAAAAGGCGGGACTGGCGCCGGATTTGTAAATTCAGCATTTTTATATCCGACGATAAGCATTTTCAGGGTTTCATCAGCCATATTACTACCTGCGGTTTTTCTGTTTTAATACTTCCAACACCTTTTCCACGCATAGGTCAACCAGGATATCACGGTCCCGGGCTGATTGAGGTGGTCGCCCTGTGGGCCTTGACCGCTCCGGTGAAGGCTCTTCCACATTTACCTTAATATGCAGTTCCTTAATCTCAATCGGCATAACCAATCCTCACATATTTATTGAAAATGTTCGATAGTGTAGCTCCAGTGTTTCTATCGCAATAGCGTTCTGCTCGGCATCAAAATCGGAGATACTCCACTTCTTGGGCCAGGCATGTACCAGGTTCCAACTAACCAGCGGTTCTCCCTCCTCATTAAGCAGCATAATATCGATGGTAACCGGCTGTACCTGCATAGTTTCGAAGGTATCGGTAAACCACCTGATTAGATTGGAATCGGTAGCCAAACCACGCTTCAGGGTAATATCAGAATAGCTGGATCGCACCGGCAATACATGTTCAAAGCGGTTTTCTCCACCCTCTTTATAGGTTTCGGTTTTAACCTCTGCCGAGAGTCCCGAAACGGACTGAAACCGGGTATCAATGGCATTATCTCCAATACCGTTGAACGATACCTGATAATAAAAACTAACTGGAGGATAAGATTCTGGCATTATTGATACTCTATCGTTAATCCTTCGTGTGCCAGCTCCATAGATTCGATCGCCACTTCGTTGCCATCGGCTTTCAGATCTGTAGATTCTACCTTAATCGGCCATGCATTTTTTACTTTCCAGGTAATAAGCGGCTCATGCTCCTCATTGAGCAGAGAAATTGTAATATCACGACGTTCGATAGTATTCAGCCTTATTGTATTCCACCACTCATAGAACTCATTGTCGCTCTGGAATGACCCCCGTTTAAGGGTAATATTGCTGTACTTTTGCAAGCCAGGCATTTTAGTTTTGGTAAACTCCGGACTAGCTCCATGTCGATATTCGATAGGTTCTGTTTCAACATTCAGGCCAGAGACTTCTGAAAACCCGATCTTCGTACCGCCCCATTCTACCTGGAAATGAAATTTTACTAATGGATAATCACTCATGATACTTGGTTTTAGTTATGAAAATTACGATTCGAGCATTTTGTGAGAAAAACGCAGGATAATAAACTCGGCCGGACGTACGACCGCCATACCGATCTCTACAATCATTTCGCCATCCAGTACATGCTGCTGAGTCATCGTCTCTCCCAGCCCCACTTTCACATAAAAGGCATCATCCGGCTTGGCTCCCATCAAGGCGCCAGATCGCCACTGGACCGTCAAAAAGTTTTCGATCATCGCCTTAACCTTAACCCATGTATTTGCATTATTGGGTTCAAACACGAACGGCTCGGTAGCTTTCTTTACCGACTCTTCCACCATATTGAAGAAGCGCCGCACCGAAATATAGCGCCACTCATTGCTGTTGCCATCCAGCGTGCGGGCGCCCCAGACCAACGTCCCTTTGCCGGTAAATGCGCGAATCACGTTAATCGATTTACCCGTGGGATGTACGTTAAAACTATCGTTTTCACTGATTGTCAGCTTTTCAGAGGGGCCCGATACCCGATTGATACTCACATTCGCCGGCGACTTCCAGACGCCCCTGTCTTCGTCTACTTTAGCGTAAATTCCTGCCATTGTTGAAGAGGGCGGCATGGTTATTCTCTCTTCATCAAGCAGATTTGTCAAATTTGACTGAAACTCATTTGTAAAGAATTCACCTATGGTATCATTATGCGAGGAATTGATGCCGGTTTCTGTATTTATTTGGGTCAAAATACTATCCATCGCTGTTCTTGCATCCTCCACGGCTGTAACTAATTCTGCCAATGCATCTTTAATATCTTCGTTGGTATCTGAAGAACTTAGATTCTCAGATTCTACATTTTCTAAATGGGTATTAGCTGATTCTATTTCAGAATCAGCAGCTGTAAACGAATCATCTTCAACCAATTCCAGTGCATCTTCTGCAAAGGTCTTCGCCTTTCTGGTCTTGGATATCGCAATATTCAGCAAGTGCAGCCTTTCAGACTTATTGACAGAGGTGGGCTGAGCATCCGCTTCGGCCTCTTCGACCTTGGTTTTGGCCTCATCGAGCTGTTCCTCATAATTAAGAACCGTGCTTAAGGTTTCAACGTTATCCAGCGTTAACCCATCAAAAGCCTCAGAAGCCCCATGCGAAAACGTTACCGCCGCGGGGGTATAGGCATAAGAAATTGACGTATTGAGATGTGGATAATAAGCCGCTCCATAGCGAAGGAACGAGGTGCCGATGCCATTGCGAAAATCGCTGCCATCATCGTCTTCGCTTCGTACATCAAAAATGCCAAAGCGGTCCTGCAGGTCGCCACATTGCATCAGCACATCCTTATACAAGTCGTATTGGCTATCGGTGGATAACTGACTGGCTTCCGGGATCACGACCAGAGTCACTTCATCAACCTTCCGGATCTTATCTAATCCATCTTTTAATTCATCATAATCTTCGATGCTGTCCAAACTGGATACTTCAGTTTCGTCATCGTAATCCCCTACCGAGACGATATAGCAAGCCCCGCCGCCGTTGGCAAAAAACATTTCCAATGCGGGATGCATAAGATAAGGGGTTTTGTCTCCGTCAAAATTTACGGACTGAGGCAAATATGGCGTCTCATCAGCCAGGGTTACTTCAAAAGCCTGCGGTTGCGGTCCACCGAAATAGGTTTCATATTCCAACATCGATTCAATACGGGTTGGCGTTTCATGCAGTGAATCACCTTCCTCATCTTCAGCCTTTTCCGTATAGCCGATAAAGGCCGGGATCGCGGTTTCTACTTGGGCTACGGAAGGCGGAAACAGTGATTTTTCTTCTACGTAAACGCCGGGTGTTTTATAACTCATAGCTGCAGGTGTTTAAACATTTGGTTTTAAGATTCAATCATTTTGTGAGAAAAGCGCAGGATTATAAACTCGGCCGGACGTACGACCGCCATACCGATCTCTACAATCATTTCGCCATCCAGTACATGCTGCTGAGTCATCGTCTCCCCCCAGCCCCACTTTTACATAAAAAGCATCATCAGGTTTCGCTCCCATTAACGCGCCATCGCGCCACTGATCAGTCAGGAAGTTTTCGATCATTGCTTTCACCTTAACCCACGTATTAGCATTATTGGGTTCAAATACGAAACGTTCGGTGGCTTTCTTTACCGACTCTTCCACCATATTGAAGAAGCGCCGAACCGAAATATAGCGCCATTCGTTGCTGTTGCCATCCAGCGTGCGGGCGCCCCAAATCAATACGCCTTTGCCACTAAAACTTCTGATGGCATTAATGGATTTACCGGTACCGGTTACATTCATATCTTTCTGGTCGGCTCTGTCTAAT
>JBEPXF010000177.1:0-6622 GCA_041642075.1 Fodinibius sp. | reverse complement strand
GGTACTGAATTATCACTTTTATTAAGTAATATTACAGACCATCCGTTTTCTTCAAATTCTGATAGGATATCCAAAAGCTCCCCATTAAGGTGTGAGACAGTACCTGTTGCCCCTGCCGTACTTCGTACAACCTTAGGGTGAAAAAGATCGGCGGTTCCCTTCCCGGATAGGAGTGCTGTAGCGCCAAACCAGGATGCCGTACGAATAATAGTTCCCACATTCCCCGGGTCTTGAATAGAGTCCAAAGCAACTATTATCCCCTCTCGAGTACACAATTCTTTTACGGGAGTTTCCTCCGGCATTTCACATAATGCCAAAACTCCCTGAGGATTTTCGGTATCCGTAACCTCCTGATATATATCTGTACCCAACGTTTTGGCATCAAATTTTTTTATCCATGGCTGCCATTCATCCTGAGTCCAATAATGTTGGGAGACATCAAAAAACAATGCTTTAATGGATACTACCTGATTACCGAAAATCTGTCGAACAGCTCGATCCCCCTCCACAAAAAAGAGGCGTTCACTATAGCGGTATTTCTTACGATTCAGTTTTCTGAGAAGTGTCTGTTGACGATTAGAGGCTGATATCATTTTTTAACTCGTGGAACTAAGATTAATTGAAATCCAATTTTAAATAACGAGCTTCTGCTTCAAAACTCAAAAAGTATCCTTATCTTAATCGTAAACCAATTTAAAAAGAGTAATACCAATATGGATTTTTTAAAAAAGCTAGGCATCGAGGGCACAAATCCGGGCACAAGCACCGGCCAGAAATTTTATGGATCAGGTGCGAAAGAAAAACTATCGAGCTATACTCCTATTGATAATAGCCAAATTGCTGACACTACCGTAACAACACGGGAAGAGTATGATAAAGTAGTTGAAACCGCCCAAAAAGCATTTAAAGAGTGGCGTATGGTTCCTGCTCCCAAACGGGGTGAAATTGTACGTCAGATAGGGCTCGAATTACGGGAACACAAAGAAGAACTGGGACGTCTGGTGACCTATGAAATGGGTAAAATTTATCAGGAAGGTCTCGGAGAAGTACAGGAAATGATTGATATCTGTGATTTTGCAGTCGGTCAGTCACGCATGCTATATGGAAAAACGATGCAGTCAGAACGTCCCAAACACCGTATGTACGAACAATGGCATCCTCTGGGAATAACCGGAATTATTTCCGCCTTTAATTTTCCGGTAGCCGTTTACAGCTGGAACGCCATGATTGCGGCTATTTGCGGAAATGTCATGATTTGGAAGGGATCTGAAAAAACCCCTCTATGTGGTATTGCCGTCCAAAATATTATTGCTAAAGTTTTGAAGAGAAACGACCTGCCGGAAGGAATTTTCAACCTCATTACCGGTAATCGTGAAGTAGGAGAATGGATGACTGAAGATGAGCGTATTCCTTTAATCTCAGCTACCGGTTCCATCAGGATGGGACGAGAAGTGGCCAAAACCGTAGGTGCACGTCTTGGAAAAACGATCCTGGAACTCGGGGGCAATAATGCGATTATCGTCTCTAAAGATGCAGATCTCGAAATGGCGGCCCGTGCTATTGCGTTTGGCTCGGTAGGGACCTGTGGACAACGCTGTACTTCTACCCGCCGATTAATTATTCATGAAGAAGTTTTTGACCAGCTTAAAGAACGTCTGGTTGAAATCTATAAAGACGTTAATATCGGAAATCCATTGGATGAAGATACATTAGTGGGACCACTTATTGATCAGGACGCTGTTAAAAGCATGCAATTCGCCCTTAACGAATTAAAAAAACAAGGTGGAGAAGTTTTGTATGGTGGGGAAAAACTCGATGATAATCACCTGGAGGGCAACAACTATGTACGGCCGGCAATAGTCACTGCTAAAAATGAATGGGATATCGTTCAGGAAGAAACGTTTGCTCCTATCCTTTATCTCATGAAATACCGTGACTTCGACGAGGCTATTTCTAAACACAATGGAGTCAAGCAGGGCCTTAGTTCCTCTGTTTTTACCCTCAACCTGCGCGAAGCCGAAACCTTTTTAAGTGCTCGTGGTTCTGATTGTGGGATTGCTAATGTAAATGTCGGTACCAGTGGAGCTGAAATAGGAGGAGCCTTCGGTGGAGAAAAAGATACTGGTGGTGGACGGGAATCCGGGTCAGATGCCTGGAAAACCTATATGCGCCGGCAAACCAATACCATCAATTGGAGTGATGAGTTGCCATTGGCCCAGGGGATTGAATTTGATGTAGAATAAAAAAATTCATTAATTTATATTCCAAAACAGAGCCTCAAAATATCGGACTCAATATATTGTAATACTTTTATTCTTGGAAAGATTATAAAATATCTACAGATACCCCCGCTGACAAAACCTGTTTAACCTGTACTTTTCGGGAGTAGTCATCATCATAGATTACTACATATTGAAAAGACATATTCATAAAATTATTTATTTCACCAATAATTTCATTGGCAAAATGCACATCAGTACTTGAAATACTACGCTGTAAGTTGGTAAAAGTCTCTATCGAACTAACAAGACTAATATTACTAAACAGTTCTTTTTCAAAGTTCAGTGCCGCTGCATAACCTGGCTCAAAACGAAAGCGTTCACCTGCTTCCAAACCATATCGCTCAGATAAAGATGTATCTGCAATAATCGTCTCTTTCATTGCCATACCTGCCTGCGCAGAGAAATAGTCTGCCGGTGTAAATGCGATACCTAAAACCTGTGTAAAATAAGCCGGTGCAAATATTTTAGATATTAATTCTGGCTCTACCGTATCTGGAACACTGTAGTTGAAACCTTTATCAAACTGAGTACTAAAATTAATATTGGCAAAAGCACTCCACTTTTCATTATTGAACAAATAACTAAATTTATTATTGATGGCAAAGCGATCATCCGTTTTACGGGTTCCTTCATTTTCTATTCTTGCCTTTCCATATTTCAGGTTGGTATCTAACGCATAAGCAAACCGATCCTGCCTGTATTTAAGATTAAATACAGTAGAAGCAGTAACACTAATAGTGTTGGTCCCTCCCTGACTCCAATTATTATAAGCGGCTTGGGCACCATTTAATCCACTGGACCATCGGGCATCCCATCCGTCAAGCGTATCTGCAACAACTACTGTATTGTCAATGCGCGACATATCCTGAACAGATATATCACCGTCATCCTCCAGCAACTCACTTATTCTTATCGCTTCCTGTCCAATTGCGGGTAACGAGGTAAATAATATCAGGAATAAAATGCTTACAAAGAAGGCTTGTTTACCCATTAATTGGATAGAAATTACATTAATAATAAAAGTTGAAATTAAAATACGGAAAATAACCTCAATAGAAAAGGTGTCTTACCGGTGATTAAGTTGAACCTCCCGCGCCTTTCCATCTTTTACAATCACTTTCACATGTTCATTTAGTTTAGTTGGCAACTCCATACCACAAAATTCTGCTTTAATCGGAAATTTCCGATGCCCGCGATCAACCAGAACAGCCGAATGAATTTCTTGCAGTTCCAATTCCTTAACAACTGTGGTTAATGCTGAAAACATCGTTTGTCCGGAAAAAATGACATCATCTACAATAATAACAAACAGATCTCCATTATATTTTCTTTGCATCCACTCCTGATTACTCGGTATGCTCTTATCCAATCGAAGAGGTTCAATAGAAATCTCTTGTCCAATAATCTCTTTTAAATGCTTGCCTAAGAGTTTCGCTACAGCTAATCCCCGCTGGTTGACCCCAAGTAGTAATATAGATCGATCGGTTTTATTGGCTTCGTTAATCTGATGAGACATCCGTTTCATTGAGCGCTGAATCCGATCAGAGGTCATAAGCGTGAGTGTATCTGAAGTAGGCATATTATTTTTTACTAAAGTTATATTTGAAATCTTATTGTAGTTATATCCCTTTTTATTTAAAATACATTTTATCAGGAGTTAATATCCGATGATAATCAAGAGTTATTGTTATAGTATTCAAATAAATAATTCATTCAAGAAGCATAGATTATGACTGAACAATTACTGGTTCCCTTGCGTAATATTTTCCTAACCTCTTTAACTCGTAGCTCTTATTTACCAATTCACGAAACAGCCTACAATAAAAGAAAATCCTAACTAAGGTATCCCAATATTCTGTGAAGCTAAGGAATATATCACCTTAGATAAAGAAGACTTTAGCAATGCCAGATAATAGATCTACATATCGCGAAGAGCTACTCCATTGGATATGGGAAAACCGACAATTTTCCAGCCAAAACCTTCAAACTGCCCACGGAAACAACGTAGAAATTCACTATCCAGGCTATCATAATAAATCTGACGGACCTGATTTTTTGAGAGCTGAAATTACAATTGGCCAACTCCGGTGGTATGGTGATGTTGAGATACACTGGACACTAGCCGATTGGCGAAATCATAACCACCATCAAGATTCACGATACAACAATGTAATCCTCCATGTAGTATTTAAAGAAACGAAGGAAAGGATACAGCGGCAAGATCATACTAAAATCCCTACTATTTGTCTCTCGCATTATGTATCCGAGCCATTGGAATCCTTCTTAGTTGAATATCTGAGACATCCCCAACTTCCGTGTGCCAAGCACCTGTCTTATATCTCAGAAGAAGCTTTTTTAAAACAATTAAATAAGGCCCATAAAGAATACTTCGAGCAAAAAGTTGAAGATCTGCTTGAATTCTATGATCCAAACCTCCCACCTTCTCAAGCCTGGATTAAGTTGCTTGTTGTTTCTCTTTTCGATGGTTTGGGTATTTCTCATAACAGAAAGTCCATGCGTAAACTCGCACAAATTCTTTTATCCGAAGCAACAGACCTCTCCTCTGCAGAATCTTTAACCGATCAGGCATTGTCAATCTCAGGCCTGTATGACAGACAACATGAATATACTAACGAGTTTGATTGGAACCACAAAGGCTGTAGGCCCAATAACCATCCCGAAAACCGTATCCCTCAAGCTGCATTAGCCTTATGGCATATAATAAAGCAACCTTTTAAACGGTGGATGCAAGATGAGCCCAAAGAACTTTGGAAGGAGCTTATCCATACAAACAACTTAAGTCCTTCCATCGGAAAAGAAAGGGGCGACATACTTTTTGGGACAGTTTTCCTGCCTGCTTTGTACTTGCTAGGCCAGCTATTTCACTCAGCAAAAATTAAAAACAGAAGTTGGTCTCTATGGAAAACCCATCGTGTATCATTGCCAAAATCGTTACTAAAAAGATTAGAGGATACCGAACTTGAGTCTTCTGCCTATAAAAGAAAACTTGGTACCATTCACCAATTACGACACTACTGTAAAGCCGGGCGGTGCCAGAAATGTTTTGTATTTAAAAACGAAATTTCCTCTTGATTTGAACTCTGTAAATCCCTATTATCTGTCTCTCTTAAAAAGAGAGAATAAATTGCCCGGTCGTCTAATGGCAGGACAGCGGTTTTTGGTGCCGTCAGTGGGGGTTCGAATCCTCCCCGGGCAACACTCCAAAGCAATTAAAACAGAAAGGATGACTGCAAAGCCATCCTTTTCTTTTTATCTTAAACTTTTGAAATAGGTTTCGTTGGATACGCCTTTAGCCATATTTGCCGGACGCAGCAATATAGCTCTTTCGCGAGCTGTAGCTGAGCAGTACGGCACTTCGTTAGGCGAGGTAACCATTAAGCCTTTTTCAGATGGAGAACTTTATGTGAAATATGAGCAAAGTATTCGTGGAGAAGATATATTTGTAGTACAGTCCACGACACCTCCGGGTGATAATATTATTGAACTTTTGCTCATGCTGGATGCTGCAAAAAGAGCCTCTGCCAAGCGCGTAACGGCTGTAATGCCGTATTTTGGATATGCCCGGCAAGATCGCAAGGATCAGCCGCGTGTTTCCATTGCTTCTAAGCTCATGGCCAACTTACTTACGGAGGCCGGAGCTGATCGTATATTGACCATGGATCTTCATGCAGCTCAAATACAGGGTTTTTTTGATATTCCGGTTGACCATTTATATGCCAGCCGGCTTTTTATTGATCATTTTAGCGAGCACCCGATCGATAACCTGGTTGTGGTTGCTCCAGATGTAGGAAGCCTTAAAATGGCTCGAGCCTACGCTAAACAGCTTAATGCACGACTTGCATTTATTGACAAACGCCGCCCCAAGCAAAATGTGGCGGAGGTAATGAATATAGTTGGTGAGGTAGAAGGTAAAAATGTACTGATTGTTGACGATTTAATTGATACGGCAGGTACTCTAACTAATGCGGCCTCGGCACTTAAAAAACGAGGGGCTCTGGACATAAAAGCAACCTGTACGCATCCCATTTTATCGGGCCCTGCGTTTCAACGAATTGAAGATTCTCCGATTGACGAACTTTTGGTAACTGATACTGTACCGTTGCGAAAACCTTCGAACAAAATTAAGGTATTAAGTGTAGCCGGTATTTTTGCTGAAGCAATTCAGCGTATCCATACCAACGATACAATAAGTGCACTATTTGACGATTAACTTGGTAACCACAAACACGAAAGCACTAACTTTAATTTATTTATACACTTTAACGAAACATTACTGAATTATATACCAATAGCTGGAGATACAGTTTTTCTTGGTGTTT
>JBEPXF010000176.1:0-6623 GCA_041642075.1 Fodinibius sp. | reverse complement strand
TAGTGGTAAAAGGTTCGCTGATAAATCGGGATAAACAAGAATTTATGATTTCTACGTCAGTTTCAAGGGGAAAGGATGTACTTGTACTTCGAAATGATAGAGGAGAGCCATACTGGGACCGGTGGATGAGGAAATAAAGTCTTAAATAAAATCAATTGAGAGAAAATATGGATGCCGCACACTTACATTTGTTAACGAATCATATTCCAGTACTGCTGACGTTTCTGTCTGTTTCCATGTTGGTATGGGCGATTATTAGCAAAAATAGTGAACACTATAAAATTGCTTTTATTGGATTTATTATTGCCGGTCTTGCAATACTCGTTGTCTTCCAAAGTGGTGAAGAGGCTGAAGATATTGTCGAGGAAATTGCCGGAGTTACACATGATTCCATTGAAGCACATGAAGAGGCAGCTGATATTGCGTGGTGGCTGACCGTCGTTTTGGGAGGCGGTGGCATTGTAGGATTATTTATGAACAAAAAGAAAGGGAACGGGTTCAAGCCTTTTATTTGGGTTATGTTAGCCTATGCTTTACTGACTGCGGGATATCTCGCTTATACAGGGAACCTCGGAGGACACATCCGTCATACTGAACTAACTGACCAACAACAGAACAGCGCAGTAATTCCAAATTTGTTGTCCGAAGGAGATAAGGAAAAGATGTACTTGTACTCTGAAATAAGAAAGAAGAACCGTATTGGGACTGGTGGATGAGAGAACAAAACCTTACCGTTTGAAAATAATCATTAATGTGTACTTACATTAAAAAACTGTAGATAATATTTTATATCAAACAAAGTATAATTGCCTATCATGAATAAGAAAAAACCGAATACCAAACGTGAGGAGTACATCGATAAATTGTCATCACAGCTGAAAAAATGGGATCGCGAGCTGGAAGTATTTGAAGAGCAGAATAAAAAACGGTTTTCCGAATTGAAACAGGATTTGGCTAATCGATTGAATAATTTAAAAACCAAAAGAAGCAAGTTAGACCAAAAAATGGATCAGCTTGAAGAGGTGGGGGAAACGACCTACAAGAGTATCAGAAAGGATGCCGATAAGTTGTGGAATGATCTTAAGGATGGATTTTCATCGTTGCGAAAGAAGATAAAGAAATAGTTAATCTTACATAGCACTCAGTTTTTTCAAGTTATCTCTTGCCCCGGTAAAACGAGAAGGGGCACTTTGATATAAGCGGACTGCTGGATATGATTTTGTTTAAGAAGAGACTGAATAAAAGTCTTTTTAGTACGTGTCATTACCAGAAGTTCTCTCTTTTGTCCATTTAATGAAGAAGATATGCCACGGGTAAAATCTTTTTCAACAATGAGTCTGAAATTTATTTCTTCAGGATCATTAATTTTTTCTTTGGCTAACTCCTTTAAACCCCGAAATTTAATGTTGGATTCCAGTTTACCTTCGGGATCGATATGCAGGACAGTTACCTCAGCCTCAAACAGCTTAGCCCAAGCAACCAGTTCACCTAAAATTTCCAGATCTCTGTCCCGGTAATCGGTTGCAAAGACCAAGCGACTGAAATTAGAATATCGTTGATCTGGAGGGACAATGAGTACGGGTATTTTTGATTTTAGCATAATTTCGGATGATATGCTCCCAAACAATACTTTCCCCATATTGGTCTTTCCCTTTGATCCCATAACAATTAAGTCACCGGAAAATCTTAAGATATTTGATACCGTATCGCCAAATTCAATAGTGGGTTCTATATGTACGTCGTTGTATTTGTCATCGTAAATTAAATCTTGCATCTTAATTTCCGAACCATATGAGTAGGGAAGTTTGGCAGAGTGCAGAACAGTTATCTTAGCGTCTACTTTTTGAGCTATTTCCCGGGCATAGGTGAATGCATTTTGAGCAGGTTGGGAAAAATCAGTTGGATGAAGTATTTCATTGATGTTAACTAACATATAAACATTATGATCTTTTATTATTTGCCAGCTCTTGCCCCGGTAGCACAAGTAGTGGGGCTTCGGAATAATAGCTCATCTCTTGTGATAGCTGTTTAGGAAGAGGTGGGAAAGATTCTTCATAGTGTACCATTACGAGCAATGAGATGCTTTGTTGTTCAATTTTACTCACCACTGAGTCAAAGAAGCGTGTGGGTTGGTCCATCTCAAATTCAATATTATTGTAAGATATTTTTTCAGTTACAATCTCTTTGAATCCTCTGAACATGATTTCGGATTTGAGACTTTTTTTAGGCGAAGAATGGAATATATCTATTTTTGAATTGAATAACTTTGCAAGTTCGACCACGAATTGCAGTGCTTTTAAATCTCCATCCTGATAGTCAGTAGCGAAGGTGATCTGTTTGAAACCATCATATTCCGCCTCTTGCGGCAAGACTAAAACCGGTATTTTAGAACGTTGTATTACTTCGGCTGTGGTACTGCCGAAAAGGATTTCTCTTAATCCTGTTCGCCCTTGGGCCCCCATAATAATCATGTCAATGTCTCGATTTTTGGCTTCTTCGAGAATGGAGTATACAGCACGTCCGGTTTGTATGCTGGTTTCAATGTTTAGTTCTCTGTATTTGTTATCGTCATGGATTTCATCCTCCAGGTTTTCAAAAAGTTTATTTACTGTTTGGCTTAGATTTTGATCGATTTCCGTAGGTTTAGTTGTTTCATCTAGTATAGCAAAATTGTATGGCTCTTCAATGGAATGCATAATATGCATTTCTGCACCGCTGACCCGAGCTATCTCCAAGGCAAAAATAAGTGCGTTGCGCGTATTTTCAGAAAAATCAGTCGGGAATAAAATATTATTGATATCAGCCATCTTAGTCTTGGGTTTAATTATATTATCTTTTAAAATATTGCTTTAGAAGAAATATGATGTAGTGATATAGTATTTAACTATTGTAGGGATTTACTGGGATGTCTAAAAATTTGTTCATTCTGTTCTTACGGTTTGCCGGTTATTCGGAACCACTCCCAATGTAATATTTAACATGAAGTATAACTATGGAACCCAATTCATCTTCACAGTTGTCGGATAATAAACATAAAAACAAAAATATCGGAATTTGGATATCCTGGCTGATTCCCTTATTGGTTATCCCATTTTGGCTAACGGCTTATCCCGAAACAACAGTCAGACACAACGTCAAAGAATTTTTCATCTATTCTAGTCAACTGTCAGCTCTGATCGGCTTCTCTTTTTTTGCGGTTACATTTATACTATCTGCACGGATTAAATGGCTGGAATTTTATTTCGGTGGATTGGATAAAATGTACCATACCCATCACCGGATGGCCAATGTTGCTTTTATTCTACTGTTGTTTCATCCGATTCTACTTGCAACCAGATGGATACCTCAGGATATTGCCAAGGTTTTCTGGTATTTTTTTCCGGCACACCGCCGATTGGCAGTCGATTTCGGCAGCTGGTCTTTGTGGGGACTGATTATTCTGATGCTGCTGACACTGGTGGTCAAATTGCCTTATGACAAGTGGAAGTTAACGCATAAATTTATGGGGGTTGTATTTATATTAGGGGTTATCCATGTTTTTTTTCTGGATGATCTTGCAGCCGTTAGTCCTTTGTTGTTTTCCTTTCTGCTTTTCTTATCTGTTGCGGCAATAGCAGCATGGATCTATAAATCATTCCTGCTGGAACATATATTGCAGAAGCCTAGGTTTAAGGTTGTGAATGTCGAACGGCTGAGTGACCGTGTTATTGAAATAGAGTTACAGGCAGATGAAGCTATTACATTTACTCCCGGACAATTTTACTTTTTTAGCTTTTTAGCCCCGGATATTTCACGCGAAGCACATCCATTTACGGTTTGTAGTGCTCCTGGCCGGAAGGATATCAAAATAATGGTAAAAGCTCTGGGAGATTATACATGGAATCTTTATAAAAATTTGGAAGCTGGTGCAAGAGCATTGCTGGAAGGTCCATACGGTCAATTCGACTACAGGTATGAATCAAAAAGCCAGGTGTGGTTAGCCGGTGGAGTGGGAATTGCTCCCTTTATGAGCTGGATCAGAAATCTGAAAGAACAGGAATCGGATATTAAGGCAGATTTGTACTATTGCGTAAACACTGAAAAGGAGGCAGTCTATTGGAATGAGTTTAAAGAATTTGAAAAGCAATCCACCGGTTTCAATATTCATTTGATTTGTGCCGATCGGGAAGGTTTTTTGGATGCCCATGAGATTTCAGATTTGAAACAGAAAGCCATTTACATTTGTGGTCCCCGGCAGATGAGACAGAAATTGTTAAAGGAATTAAAAAAAATGAATGTGCCAAAGGAGGATATTCACTACGAAGATTTTGATTTCTTTTAGTTTGAGTATCAGATCATCTATCTTGGGGATTCTATATATTGACTATTCCACGACATCATTGAACTTTTACTAATCATTATGCAAAGAGTCGATAACTCCAATATTGTACGCATCGCCTCCTTCTTACTGGTGGGAGTATTGTCAGTATATATTATGGTGCAAGCCCAGCTGATATTGCTTCCTTTGGCATGGGCACTGTTTATTGCACTACTTATTTTACCGATAACGCAATGGCTGGAAAAGAAGAAATTTCCCCGTTCCGTAGCGATAATCTCTGTGCTGGTTATAGTAACTGCTTTAATAGGTCTTGTACTGTATATCCTTTCTTTTCAGATTGTGGGTTTATTAAGAGATGCGCCAACAGTTACCGGCAAAATAAATGACTGGATTTTATCACTCCAAGAGATAGGTGAGAAAGTCTTTGGTGTTACAAATGAAGCAATAGCTCAGCAGATATCGAATTCGCTGTCTGGTATTATTAACACCTCATTGAGTATGCTGCAAAATTCCCTTTTTTCGGCATTTCAAACGATAACTTTGATCACTGTTATCCCCCTGTACATTTTCTTTATGCTTTATTACAGAGATCTTTTTTATAAAGGTTTCCTTAGGTTGGCTAAAAGTTATCGGACAAAAGCAACCGATATCATCAGTAAAGTAAATAACGTGGTTCAGCAATACATGGCGGGATTGATGGGCGTTGTCGTGATAATTGGCGTTCTTTTTTATATAACGTTGACGCTGTTGGGGATTAATTACGCACTATTCTTTGCGGTTCTATTTGCTGTTTTTAGTCTCGTCCCTTATATCGGTGTAATCGTCGCTTCACTTGCTGTTATTCTATATACCATTGCTACTACGGATTCGCTGTTTTACCCTATTGCCGTGCTTGTTGCTCTTTGGTTTATCCAATTGATAGAAAATAATTTAATAACTCCTTATATCCTGGGATCGCAGGTTAGATTAAATCCTATGGCAGCACTCATTGCTATATTTGCAGGTGGAAGCATCTGGGGGGTATCGGGAATGATTTTATTTATTCCTCTTCTGGGGGCTTTAAAGGTAGTATTTGCTGAAATTGATGAATGGAAACCCGTTGCTTTGCTTTTGGGTGACTATCGGACACAACAAGAGATGGATGAGGAAGAACCATCGGAAGAATTATAAGTATGGTATTTCCCCAAATTGAAACGATAATAAATAATTTTAGAGAAAGGAGAGAAGGCTGACAACTCCAGCTATAGATACCAAGAGAATAATCCAGATTAGTACCTTGCTTTTTTGAAAGCCCGCCCAGAAAATAAAAAGTCCTGCTTTGACTAACGTGTTGGAAATAATTGATATTACGATTCCGGTTACGGCTACATTAGGATTGATATCATTTATACCCATGCGAGAGAGTGAAAGTGTAATGGCATCCACATCCATAAGCCCGGAAAAAAACGACAGTAAGTATATACCTTCATTGCCATACCACTTTTCCATAGCTGTTGCCAGTAATAAAATAACGGCCAGGATCAATCCGAACTGTAAAGCGGTAAAAAACTGTAGTGGATTTTTTATTTCAATATCAGGTTGCTCTTTTGTTGAGCCGGGTTGCTTCCAGAGCCATATCCCACCGCCTACGGTAAATACAAACATTACGGTCAGTGGTATCCAGAGAGGATGTAGTAAATTGGGATTTACAATAGCAACCTCGATGGCTACTCTTATGAACATTATAGAAGATGCAATCAAAACACCACTGATAAAAATAAAGCTGGAAACTTTTTTCTGTTGACGAGCAAAGTGGGCGAGACTAAGGGTCACGGCGGTTGATGAAGCTAGTCCACCGGTAACTGCTGTTAGCAAGGTGCCATGGCGTCTGCCCAAATATTTAATAAGAATATATCCGATAAAAGAAAGACCGGATATGAGTACAACCATCCACCAGATCCAATAAGGGTTCAGCGATTGCCAAGGCCCAAAACCTTCATTGGGAAGCAGAGGCAAAAGAATAACTGAGATAACCAGCAACTTTATTCCTGCATAGATTTCTTTTACCTCGATTTCTTTCAGCCACTTGTGAAGTACTGGTTTAATGCTGAGTAGTGTGATAACGATAACCGTTACGGCTAATGCATGTAGATGATACCCAAGTGCCGCCCATGCCGCAAGAGAGAAAGTAAGCAAAAAGGCTATTTCCGTGGTTATGCCGAGATCATCATCCGCTTTTGTATCTATGATATACGAGGTAATGATCAGCGCGGTGAGCGAGAGAAAAATAATCGCCAGAACCCAGTCGCTTGTAAAATGGCTCAAT
>JBEPXF010000175.1:0-6625 GCA_041642075.1 Fodinibius sp. | reverse complement strand
CTGCTTAATCATCATAGTAATAACTCTGAAGTTCTGTTAGGAGCTGGTATTATTATCCAACTGGAGGGGCTTCACCGGGAAGCTCTTCGCCTGTTGGGAATGGCACTGCAAGACAACCCTGCTGCCGCTACACAGATATACAATCGTCGGGCTCGTTTAAACCACTATTTGGGTCAAATGGATCTAGCCTGGCTAGAGGTCAATAAGGGACTTACTCTCGAACCAGACCATTCTCTGCTGCGCACTACGGAAGGATATCTGTATTTCAGAGAAGGAGGCTATGAAAAAGCAATTCCGATATTAGAATCTGTTATCGAAAATGAGCCTAACAGGCGGGTTACTTATCCGACTTTAGCGATGTGTTATGTCCGAAATGGTCAGCGTGAAAAAACGTCTGAACTGATTACTGATGAACTTCTCAGCATCGCCTCAACAGATTGTGAAATGGCCCACCGGTTGGCAACTTATTGTGTGGTGGACGGGAATACCTCCGAAGCACTGCACTGGCTCCGTAAAGCGATTTACCTCGGGTATGAAAATTACCCCTGGATTGCCGAAAATCCCGCCTGGGAAACACTCCATGATAATGAAGAGTTTAATGATATTCTTTCCGATCTGGAACGCGTTTACAAGCACAATCGGGAGCATTGGGAAACATTTCTGACCAAATTTTGGGCATAGAATCAAATTATTACAAATTGTTACTTTCAATAGGTAATAAAATTTCCTTTTTTTCCGTTGCCCGTATGTACAAAGATGAAAATTTAATCTATCAACAAGTATCTCGATGACTAATACTCTTAAATATATATCGTCCTTAATTTTAGTAATTACCCTTGTTAGCTGCCAAAGTGATGACACACCTGATCAAACGGCCGAGCAACAGGGTCCTCAACAACAGCAATCTCAGCAAATGCCAGGCCAAATGGGACAGCAAGAAGCTGCTCCGGATATTGATCTTTCTGAAGAAGAGGTTGAAACCTTTGTGGATGCCATCATAGCTGCTCAAAAAGTTCAAGGAGGTGCCCAAGAAGAACTAGTCTCTATCATTGAAGACGAAGGGCTTGATATCGAAACCTACCAGCAAATTGCGCAAGCTTCCCAACAGGGGCAAGAACCAGCAGACAGCGTTATTGAAGATGGGGATATGGAAAAGTTTGATAGCGCAAATGAATCCATCCAGGAAGCTCAGGAGGGAATTCAATCTGATGTTGCTGATGCTGTTGAAGAAGCTGGAATGGAAATGGAACGATTCCAGGAAATTAACCAAGCCGTCCAGCAAGATCCTGAACTTCAGAAACAAATACGGCAAAAGCTGCAGGAAAAAATGGGAGGTATGCAACAGCAACAACCACAACAACAACCCCCTTCCAATCAATAAGTCATTTTTTTGGTTATTCTTTCCAAACCCGCTTCTAATATAGAAGCGGGTTTTTTTATTTTTGCCCTTTTTGAAATAGCTTTTTCTTAGTTCTAATAATAATATATAGTTCTTAACGAATGAAGTATCACTTTAACTCTCCCATTGGTTGGCTCGAACTGGTTGCCTCTGAACACTCCCTAACCGCCATCCATTACCTTGAAAATAAACCAGATCGAAGGCTGACACCCCAACACCCGGTTTTAGAACAAGCTACTAATCAGCTTTCTCGATACTTCGGCAAGGAATTAGAGCATTTCACCATACCTGTAAGTACCCAAGGAACAGCGTTTGAAAAATCTGTGTGGGAAAAACTTAAGAATATTCCGTTTGGTACCACTATAACCTATGGAGAGCTCGCAAAACGGCTGGGAAATCACAACAAAGTAAGAGCAGTGGGAAGAGCGAATGGGAAAAATCCTATTCCCATCATTATTCCCTGCCACAGGGTTATCGGTACAAATAAAAAGTTGATTGGCTATA
This sequence comes from Fodinibius sp., assembly GCA_041642075.1. Taxonomy (GTDB): domain Bacteria; phylum Bacteroidota; class Rhodothermia; order Balneolales; family Balneolaceae; genus Fodinibius. Next base: position 4,722 of record JBEPXF010000175.1, on the reverse strand, counting down.
CAGGTGGTATCGAGCGTAAACGGGATTTGCTCGAACATGAAGGAGCTATTCTATTATGACTATGAAAAATCTTCTTGTTCACCCCTGCTGCAGGTTTATTATATTAGAGCTTCAAAATAATAGCAAAAAGTAACTTCAATGAGTAATCCTATAAAATTAACTTCGACCTTTCTTCTATTAATGCTGGGGGTTTCAGCAGTACTCTATGCCCAGGTTGAAGAAGCCCCCGATCGCGCGATGGGCGAAGGACCTTTTGACCGCCTGATTATTCGAGGAGCCACTTTAATTGACGGCAGTGGCTCACCACCACGCGGCCCTGTGGATGTTGTTGTTGAAGGAAATAAAATAGTTTCCGTTCAGTCTGTTGGTTATCCCGGAGTTCCTATTAATGAACAGCAGCGTCCCGAAGCAGATACTAACACTCATGAAATTGATGCCGAGGGAATGTATCTACTACCCGGCTTCATTGATATGCATGCCCATACCGGTGGTTCAGCGCAAGGCACCCCGGCAGAATATGTCTATAAACTATGGATGGCTCATGGCATTACTTCCATTCGCGAACCAGGTTCCTTTAATGGCATGGACTGGACATTTCGCCAGCGGGAACGGAGTCAAAACAATGAGATAACAGCGCCGCGTATTTTCCCGTACATTGGTTTTGGAATGGGAAACGAAGGTGAGATCACTTCTCCGGAAGAAGCCCGACAATGGGTTCGAACTATTGCAGATGAAGGAGCCGAAGGCATTAAGTTTTTTGGAGCCCCGGAGCCTGTGTATGCTGCCGCCATCGACGAAGCCAATAAACTGGGTTTGGGAACTATGACTCACCACGCCCAAACACGTGTAGTCTATAATAATGCTTTGGAATCAGCCCGACTTGGATTGTCAAGCATCACCCATTGGTACGGCATTCCGGAAGCTCTGTTTACGGATCAAACCATCCAGGATTATCCTCCTCACTATAACTACAATAACGAGCAACACCGTTTCGAAGAGGCCGGCAAGCTATGGAAACAAGCCGAAGAGCCCCAAAGTAAGCATTGGAATAATGTATTAGATGAAATGCTTAAGCTTGATATTACCCTGAATCCCACCTTTACAATCTATGAAGCCAGCCGTGATCTTAGTGCACAGCGCCGCGCCGAATGGCACGAAAAATATACCCTTCCCTCTCTTTGGGAATTCTATAAGCCTAACCGTATATCACACGGCTCATATTGGATCAATTGGGGGACTGAGCAAGAAGTGAATTGGAAAGAAAACTACCAGCTCTGGTTTGAATTTGTGAATGAATTTAAAAACCGAGGCGGAAGAGTCACCCTGGGATCAGATGCCGGTTATATCTATAAATTATACGGTTTTGGATATATACAGGAAATGGAACTCTTTCGGGAGGCTGGTTTCCATCCGCTTGAAATTTTTCAATCGGCTTCACTTAAAGCAGCCGAAGTACTAAATATGGATGAACAACTGGGTACCATTGAAGTTGGCAAGTTGGCAGATATGGTGTTAGTTGATTCCAATCCACTTGAAAACTTAAAAGTATTTTATGGAACCGGTGCTATTCAAGTAAATGAAGACAATGAACCCACCCGTATAGGCGGAGTTAAATATACCATCAAAGACGGTATTGTTTTTGATGCCCGACAGATGCTACAAGATGTAGCGGAAATGGTAAAAGAAACTAAAACAGAAAAGAACTATGAGATCACTCAGCCAGGACTGGATTATTAAATTACTATTTCTAATTTCCATTCATTTTGGAAGTTTAATATTTAGGTAGTGTCTTTATAAAAAGGAACTGCTTGATCCTTTAACTTCCTGTTTATCAAAGGAAAAGGAAAGTTCCAGTCCGTTTTCATTTTTAATATTAAGATCAGCATGTAACTGTTCTATCAATGTATCTACAATAGTAAATCCCAGGGATTCATGCTTCTTCTCTTCAAAATCGGCGTCCATTCCCTTACCATTATCCTTTACTCTTACATGAATAATATTGTCGCGCTGTTGAATAGAAATTAATATTTTTCCTTCTTCCCGATCTTTAAAAGCGTGTTCGTATGCGTTGGAGATAACTTCATTAAGAATTAGCGCACATGGCACGGCCTGATTCACATTTAATGCAAAAGTATCGTAGTCCAGCTGAAGCTCGATTTTTTCCCCATTAATCGTCATCTGCTTGATATTTTCAATTAGTTCTTTGATGTAGGGACCAAAACTTATTTTGGAAAGCGAACTGGATTCATACAATTTCTCGTGTATGAGAGCCATGGTCTGGATCCGTTTTTCACTATCTGTAAGCAGCTTTATAACTTCTTTGTTATCCGTATTAAATGCCTGCAATTGAAGCATCCCGGATACTACTGCCAGATTATTCTTAACCCGATGATGAATTTCCTGCAGAAGAGTCTCCTTCTCTTTTAACGACTCTTTCAGCTCAATCTCATATTTAACCCGTTCCGTAACATCCTGGGCTACAAGCTGTAATCCTATTTCTCCATCATCTAACTTAATCGGAACCCCTTGTGATTCTAAATACAGCTCGGTTCCATTATTAACGGTTATTTTATACGTATGGACTTCAATCTCTTTTCCGTTAATAACATCTTTTATCCATTCTTGAGCCAGTTCCCGCTCCTTTTCATCCAAAGTAATCAGATCAAAATAATTTTTACCGATTAACTCATAGGGGGTTTTGAATCCAAGTATAAATGCTCCCGATTGATTGATATACTTAATATAACCCTCGGGATCTAATAGCTGAATTAAATTCGGATCATTTTGTACAAGCGTTTCCCAACGCTGTTGACTTTCCTGCAACCTTTCTCGTGCGAGAATACGATCTATTTGTGAAGTAAGCGTTTGTACAACACTGTCAAGCAACTGCTGTTCTTCCTTTAAAAAGGGTGCTTCTTTGGAAATCTTCCCCGTATCTGTGTAAACTAGTTGTATTTTAAGGGGTTTATCTTCAATGCGATTGCTCTCTGCCGATAACTCCCAATCGGTATCCCGAAAGTTATCCGTTTTAAAGGTATCTCCATCAAATGTAATAGCTGCTTCGGAATTATTCGGATACTGCAAGCCCTGAGGCAAAAATTCTACCGCTTTAGCAAGAAGCTGTGAAGTATCTGAATAGTCTTGCTCGGATAAATTTGAAATACTATACAGGCAACGCTGCTCCTTTATCCGCTCATTTAATTTCTGAAGTGTTTCTTTCCGATCAGAAATATCCGTGGAAATTCCACATAAGCAGTTTTCAAAACCTGGTACTCCTTTTAGAGGATACTTTATGGTATGATAGTGCCTTACTTCATCTCTTATGGGCAGCTTTTCCTCCACTTCTAATGTTTTTCCCTCTTCCAGAACTTTTCTGTCATTTTCTCTAATATTTTTCAGAAGTTCCTCACCAAATAGTTCCTCACTCCTTTTACCAACTATTTGATCCGTGTCTAATTCAAAAAGCTCTTTATAACTTTTATTCCCCAAACGCAACCGCCCTTCGGAATCTTTAACATAGATAATTGCGTCAGTCTGGTTTATAATAGCGTCCAACAGGAGACGCTGCTGTTCTGATTTAAACTGAGCTTTTTTAACTTCAGAAAGATTCAAGCAAGTACCGACTATGAATTCCTCGCCTCCCTTTGTAAATCTTTTGGCCGTAATATAGTACGGAGTAAGTGCTCCCTCTTTTGTTTTCAGTTCAACCTCTGCATCCGCATGGCCGGTTTCAAATGCTTTCGCAATTTTAGACTTTATCAACTCATGATCTTTCTCCTGATAAAATTCCAGAGGATACATCTGCTCAATTTCTTCATCAGTGTATCCAAGCTCACGTGCAAAGTTATCATTCCATCTAATATAATTCCCATGTTTATCAATTACATAAAATAAGCCTGGCAGGCTACTTATAGCTGTATTTGTAAATGCCTTCTCCTCTTCAAGTTTATACTCATACTCTTTACGGTCTGATACATCTCGAGTACTGGCCTGAATTTCTATCAAATCTCCATATTCATCAAAAATGGGCCGCATAACAGCCTCGGTCCATTTATACCCCCCTTTCTTGACTCCCTTTCTAAAAACCCAGCGCTGTACTTCTCCCTGTTCCTCGAAATCCATTGCCTTTACCTGTAATCGCTTTCGATCTTCAGGATGCATGTTATCAAATGCGTTTTTCCCGATCAATTCCTCCGGATCATATCCGATTAACTCTTTACTTGACTGCGATACATACCTGTAAGTACCGTCTGGTGCATGACGGGAAATCATGTCTGATGAATTTTTAGCTAGCAACTGGAACTTTTTATTTTCTGTTTTCAGCTGTTTGTTCTTTCTGGCAAGCTCTTTATTCTTTTGCTCCAGTTTAAGGGAGTAGGAACGTTGTTTAAGTAAAATCTCAATTCTTGTCATTAGCTGCTGGGGAGTAATGGGCGTATACACAACGTCATCCACAAACTCCCATATAGCCTCGTTTTGCCTGGTTGCATATCTATTTTCGGAAAGCAAGAAGAATGGAAGAAACAGTGGGGCCGTCTCTTCTTTACAACGCTGAAAGAAATCCTCATTTTCAGTAAAAGAAACCTCATCCATAATACAGAGATCAAAATCAATGTCGTCTGTATTACAGAATTCGGTCGTAATATTCAGGGAGTCCGGAATACATTGCTGTATTAGTTGAATTCCATCAGGATCCTTTACTGATATAAGAATCGTTGCCCT
>JBEPXF010000174.1:0-6634 GCA_041642075.1 Fodinibius sp. | reverse complement strand
TTCGTACTGTTGTTGAACCAATCCTTTTCCAAACGTACGCTGACCGACAATAAGTCCCCGGTCATGATCTTGGATGGCACCACTGACAATTTCACTGGCAGAAGCCGAACCCTGATTAACTAAAACAATTATCGGCAGCTCTTTAAGCTTTCCATCGCGGCGAGAGTTATATGCACTGGTAAATCGACTGTGCCTGCTTTTAGTGGAGACAATTTTTGTTCCCTGAGGAAAGAATTCCTCGGAAATTGCAATTGCTTGTCCCAAGTAACCACCGGGATTTCCCCGCAGGTCTAATATTATCCGATCCATACCCTGCTCACTAAGATCTTCTGCAGCCTCCATAAATTCTTCGTGGGTTGTTGCTGCAAAGCGATTAATTTTAATATATCCTGTATGATTATCCAGCATGTAAGATGTATCAACTGTATAAAGCGGGATGTCATCACGTGTTATAGTAAAATTGAGGAGATCACTGGTATGAGGGCGCTTAATAGTAACATCTACCTTTGTATCCTTCGGTCCCCGCAATGCTTTTAGAACATCTTCATTACTGAAACCTACTGCACTACTGTCCTCGATCTCTACAATACGATCGCCAGACTGTATACCCAACTGGTCGCTAGGCCCTCCGGATATGGCTGTAATCACCGTAATAGTATCCTGTATAATATTAAATTGTATACCTATACCTTGGAATTTACCGGCAAATTCATCCTCGATCGCATCGCTTGTTTCCGGTTCTATATAGACAGAGTGGGGATCGAGAGAGGTAAACATGTTCTCGATAGCATCCTCCGTAAGGGCTGTTAAATTCTCATCAGGATAATTTTCAGCCAGATAGCTGTAAGCTTTTTCGAAACGCTGAATTGATTCTCCCAACCCGTCAATCTGTAAGTTTTCAAAATTGGTGGTATCGAGAGGAGTATTTGACAAATTTGCAGTGGTATCCGAAAAGTTCGAAAGAAGTCCCCTTATACTATTTTTGTATAGTTTGGTGACATCAACCGGATCTACATAGTTATCAATAATACGCTGTTGGGTCTGCGCATATTTTTTAATGTTAGTTTGATTGTCATCCCCATTTTGAATTACGGATTCAACGCCCGCAAACCAAAAAATGGAAAGGGCTAAGAGGACTGCGATGTTCGGGGCCAACAGTTTTTTTACGCTCATAATTACTTAGTTATTAAATCAGTTTTACGCCCTGTAACGTAATTAGTTGGGGATAAATTATCCACCAAAAAAAATCTATTTGAATTTGGGCTATAAAACAAGTTCTAAAAGGCTTAAAATGTCCGTTACAATATATAATGACTTAGATCTTTATCCTTAACCAAATCATTAAGCTGTTCATTCACATACTCCTTATCAATAGTTATATCGCCACTGCTGATATCATCGGGTATTGCGAACAGCAGTTCATCCAGAAGGGAAGAGAGAATGGTGTGAAGACGACGAGCACCTATGTTCTCAACGCGTTCATTTACTTCTGCAGCTATAGATGCAACTTCTCTTATGGCGTTTTTGGTAAAGTCTACTTGTACCCCTTCCGAAGCTAACATCGCCTGATATTGTTTGGTCAAAGCATTCTTGGGTTTAGTAAGAATATCAAAGAAGTCTTCTTCAGTCAGAGAATTAAGCTCCACTCGAATAGGAAACCGTCCTTGCAGTTCTGGAATAAGATCCGAAGGTTTTGAAACGTGGAAAGCTCCGGAACCAATAAATAGAATATGATCTGTTTTAACCATTCCGTGTTTGGTCGAGACATTGCTCCCTTCTACAATCGGCAGCATATCGCGCTGTACACCTTGCCGGCTGACATCAGGTCCGCCTCCTCCTTTGCCATCGCCTGATGATTCGGCAACTTTATCAATTTCATCAATAAAGACGATACCATGCTTTTGAACACGTTTTAATGCTTCCTGTACTGCCAAATCGTGATCGATCAATTTTTCTGCCTCTTCATCGAGCAGTATTTTCCGTGCTTCTTCAATGGTAACATTGCGCTTGGTTTTCTGCTTTCCACTGAGATTGCCCAACATATCCTGCAGATTAATTCCCATCTCTTCCATGCCGCCCTGCGGACCGAAAACTTGCATCATGGGTGATCGGTTCGATTTTTGGACTTCAATCTCTATTTCCCGGTCATCCAGTTCACCGTTGCGCAGTTTTTCGCGAAATTTTTCCCGAGTTCGTTGATTTAACTCCTTATCAGAAGCTTGGTCAGCATCAAAATTATCACTGTTCTGCGCCTGTGACGAATTGTTGGAAGGCTGCTTGACGGGCGGGATTAGAATATCAAGGATACGTTCTTCAACAATTTCTTTTGCTTCTTCTTTTACGCGTTCCTGCATTTCTGTTTTTACCATATCAATAGCGATGTCGGTAAGGTCACGAATCATCGATTCTACATCCCGACCTACGTAACCGACTTCCGTAAACTTACTCGCCTCAACTTTGATGAACGGGGCTTCGGCCAATTTGGCCAGCCGGCGGGCGATTTCAGTTTTACCTACGCCGGTAGGGCCAATCAGCAGAATATTATTCGGCAAAATCTCGTCTCTGATTTCCTCATCGGCATTCATGCGCCGCCAACGGTTTCTTAACGCAATTGAAACCGACCGCTTGGCTTCATCCTGACCGACAATGTACTTATTCAGTTCCGCTACAATTTGTCGGGGTGTTAGGTTTTTATGTTTTTTAATCTTCTTTATGGTGCTCATTATTCTTCAATTTCTAAAATGCTCAAATTATGATTCGTATAAATACAAATATCTGCTGCTATGTGTAATGACTGCTCGGCAATTTCTCGGGCCGAAAGTTCCGGTGCACTTTCTTTGAGGGCACGTGCGGCAGCCAGAGCATAAGAGCCACCACTACCGATTGTTAGTATTTTGTCATCGGGTTCTATTACATCTCCCTGGCCCGAAATTAGCAGGGCTCGTTCTTTATTCATCACAATCAGCAGAGCCTCGAGTTTGCGCAAAAACTTGTCGTTGCGCCATTCTTTAGCCATTTCAACAGCCGCGCGTTCTAAGTTTCCGTTATACTGCTTTATTTTTTCCTCGTATTTTTCAAACAGCGTAAAGGCATCGGCTGTAGAACCGGCAAATCCGGCTGCAATTTTTCCTTCATAGAGGCGTCGGACCTTATTGACTGTAGCCTTCATCACGGTTTTATCCATTGTGGCTTGTCCATCTCCGGCGATAGCGGCCTCTCCGTTATGGATTATACCTATAACGGTTGTTGCTTTTAAATCTGTTATACTCATAGTGTATACTTTCGTGCAATTTCAGTGAAAAAGGGTGTTAAAATCAGTTTCAATTCTTATAGTATTTCGAGTTTGAACTTCCCGATCTGCTGGGACGGGGCTTACGCGTGTCTTTCTTTTTTTGCCCGTTATTACCCTTTTTATAGTAATCCAAATCTGCTCGGCTTCTACTTCCTGTAGGAGCAGTCGAATCTTCCGCATTTGCAATGAGATTATCAATACTTTCTTCCTGCATAACGGCATCAGTGATGTCAATTTCTGATCCAGCAATAGTCGCCTTGTACTCATTGAGTGAAATAGTGTCGTCTGCAACCAGCGAGATTTTAAGCCAGTAACGGAGCATCCATTTCCATTTTTTGCTCAGGAATCCCTTTTCGAGATAAGATTTTAGGTAGGGGTTAATATAAATATCCACAGCGCGGTAGTCGGTTGTAGTCCGGAACTTGCTGAGCCATGCATCGAGATCAGCAATAATAGTATTTTGGGTAACTACGCTTCCTGATCCTCCGCAAGTAGGACATACCTTAGATACGGAGTTAACCACACTGGGTCGAATACGCTGACGAGTGATCTGAACAAGTCCAAAGTCACTCATACCAATTACATTGGTTTTGGCAGGATCTTTTTTGAACTCTTTTTTCAGCTCATCATAAATTTTCTTCCGGTTTTTACCGCTCCGGAGATCAATAAAGTCTACTACAATGATACCACCGATATCGCGCAGCCGAAGCTGTTTTGCTACTTCGCGAGCTGCCTCGAGGTTTGTCTTAAGAGAGTTGTCTTCCTGCTTCTCTTTGGCGGCATAGGGCCCTGAGTTTACATCCACTACATACATCGCTTCTGTCTGCTCAAAAATAAGGTAACCACCGGAAGGCATGCGCACACGGGGGCTAAAGATGGAATCTACATCTTTAGCAATTTTCATAAAGTCAAAAATGTGCTCTCTGCCTTTGTAGAGTTCCACATTGGGGATCATCTGGGGAGCAACCTGACTGACATACGATTTTATTTTTTTGTGCATTTCGGGATCATCAACAAGCACCCGATCGTACTGCTTGGCAAAAAGATCGCGGACCAGGCTCTCGGTCATATCCAGATCTTTATAGAGCAGGGCAGGCGGCTTGGCGGTCTCCAGCCGTTCTAAAATGCCTTCCCATTTTTTGAGAACATTACGCATATCCTCTTCAATTTCCTCTTTGTCTTTTCCTTTGGCTACGGTGCGGATAATTACCCCAAATCCATCGGGTACCATAGAGCCTACCACTTTCTTGAGACGCCTGCGCTCTTTACGGCTGTTAATTTTTCGGGATACCGCTATATATTCCCCCATAGGGATCAGTACTAGAAAACGTCCTGCTACTGTAATATCGGTAGAAACCCGGGGACCCTTTGATCCAATAGGCTCCTTAACGATTTGAACAAGCAACTGTTGGCCGGGACGCAAAATTCTGCCCGCCCATTTCTGCTTTTCATAGTTGGAAATTTTATTAAAATCTGTCTTCTTCAGCTCATCACGCACATTTTTGTGGATGGCATCCTTGTCGTTCAGCATCTGAACGTATTCTTTCAGATGATCGCCGGCATCAGAGAAGTGCAGAAAGGCGTCTTTCGGGGTACCCATATCGATAAAAGCCGCACGAATGCCGCTCATTACCTTGTGTACCCTTGCTAAGTAAATATTACCAACCGTTCGTTGGTTTTCGTCAGATTCTATAAAAAGTTGGGCAAGCTCTCCATCTTCCAGCAGAGCTATTCGGGTCTGTTTGCCCGAAGCGTGAATTATAATTTGGTTCTTCATGGAAATATTCTTCTTTCACGCAGCTGCGGTCCTCCGGACTTTCAATCCTGATCAAATATGCATTAGGCATCATCATAACAGATAAAACAGTCTCAATATTCATAAGTCGTAGCGGAGGTCCATCAACCGCTATATTAAAATTCCTGTTAGGAAAAAATTTTGTTGGTGTAGATCTTTGATATTCAGACAGAAAGGGGGTTTGCTGGTTATCTTTACCGGTCAGTAAAGAAGTAATCCACTCTACAATACCACATAATGACAACAGCAAATACTTAATAAAAGTGTTAAAAAATGCTGAAAATTTTTCTGAATTCGTCAAAGGCTTCAAATAAACCTGCAGTTAAATAATATTATCTGAATATAAGATAGACATCACTATAATATACAAGTTAGGCGCCACTTTTGTAAATGTTAAAAATTGGTTCCATGAGCGAAAATATACGAAGAAGGGATATTTTTATTATTCCTCTTGATCAACTCGCTTTATGCGTGCGCCTGTATTATTATTTGGTTGTCTAGCTCTGCTGCGTCTTTAATGCGTTATATTATTTGATAGGACGAAGATGCTTATCATTAACTTCTTTACTGTTTAATTTCAATTAGTCGTATAACAATATTAATTCGTATTCGTAGGCTCTATATATAGCCAATTCGAAATATAATGCTAAAAGGATACACTTCTCGATATGTTTTTGAATTTTGAAATAATTTTGAACCTTCCTTTATTGTTCATTCTCTTATTCACGGTTTCTGCATCACCAATGCAGGCGCAAGACCAAGAGCCTATTAATGTGATGTTTTTGGGAACCACCCATCTCGATAATCCTGGCAGGGATGCGATAAATATGGACGTCCCTGATGTACTTACAGATAAAAAGCAGAAAGAGCTGCAGGAGGTTCGCGATGCGCTGGCTAAGTTTAATCCCAACAAAGTAGCACTGGAAGTTCAAATGAAGCATCAGTCTGCTTTTGATTCCTTATACCAAGAGTTTCGTAAGGGACAAATTGAAACTTTTTCAACTGGTGATTTTGTATCCAAGCGGAGTGAACAGTTCCAAATTGGATTTAAGCTGGCAGAACGGTTCGGTCACGATCACGTTTATGCCGTGGATCATTATATGCCGATGGAGATGGGTAGAATGATGGAGTTTGCCAAGAAACATGAACCTGAATTTTTAGAGTACTTCGAATCATATAAAAACAGTCACCATATAACAGTAAAAGACAGTTTATTGCAAAACGGGACTTTACTTGAGCTCTACCAATATATGAATACCGCGCAAAGTGTGAAGAAGTATCACGAGCCCTACGTTCGGTCGTTATCATTGGCAAATGATAGCTCTTTTGTTGGGGTCGATGTGACAGCCGATTACCACCGAAGAAACCTGCGTATTTTTGCCAACTTATTGAAAATTGCCGAACCGGGTGATCGCATTTTTATGATGTTTGGTGCCGGCCATTCTCCTTTTATACGTCCGCTACTCAATGATTCCCCACGTATCGAATTCGTTGATCCGATGGACTATTTGCGATAGGGATAGGTAGGGAGTTGTTTCGGTTAGGTA
>JBEPXF010000173.1:0-6648 GCA_041642075.1 Fodinibius sp. | reverse complement strand
GTAATATCCGTAATCAATGATCGGACTGAACGCAGGCTACCATATTCATCATACAGTAATGAGTTGTACCATTTATAATAGCGTACCTGTCCCCCTTTCGTACGGATCTTGCTTTCTATTGTATATTGAGTTTGCTGTTCCTCTATACTTTTTTGACAGGTCTCTTTCCAGTCAGCAAGTGCATTCTCAGGCAGAATATGTTCCAAAAAAGCTTTTTCTCCTTTGGCTTCTTCTTCCTTCCATCCCAAAAGTTCTTCTGCCTGTTCCGACCAGTAGTTAATCGCATAATTGGCGTCCCACCCTATCTCGGCAAGTGGAAAATTGGCCTTATGGGTTTCCAATTTAGGATATTGATGTGGATCACTTTCCTGGTGGTTAATTTGTTCCGATACATCATGAGCAACCGCGAACTTTGCCAATTGGCCATCAAAATTAAACTGATGGTAGGTTAGTTGTACAAAAAATTCTTCTCCGTTTTTACTTCTGTGAACCCAAATCGAATTATTTTCATTAAGTTCATTTATTAACTCCGCATGGGTCGATCTCTCTCCAAGATCATAAAAATTCATTCCACATAGTTCACCATAAGAATATCCGTATTTTTCTAAAACAGCCTCATTAACATCTAAAATATCGTGAGAATAATCATCCAGAATAAATAGTAGTTGGTTCGATAGGTAGGAAGAATTCTTCTGGTGCATTAAAAGTAAATCAAGTTAATAATGTTGTACTTTCAGCGAGTCCTAATATATCGTGATCTGTTAAAAAATAAAGGAAAAAATAGCCTGTCCCTCTTTTCTAATTTTTATATCTTTAAGGGCTTATTTACCGAAATGAATCTTTAATTGCATATAAAACTGCCGAATGGCTGACCAAATTACGATTACTTTTCCCGATGGAACAGAGAAGCAATATCCCAAGGGTGTAACCGGGCGTGAGATTGCGGAATCTATCTCTATGGGATTAGCTCGGGAAGCACTGAGTATTACCCTTGATGATGACATACTGGATTTAGATCGCCCAATTGAAAAAAGTGGGAAAATTACTATTAATACTTGGGATAGCGAAGACGGTCAATATACTTTTTGGCACTCCTCAGCTCACCTCCTGGCTGAAGCTATTCAAGAACTTTATCCCAATGCCAAGTTTGGAATTGGACCACCGGTTGAAAATGGATTTTATTATGATATTGATTTTGGTGATCAAACCATAGGACAGGACGATCTCGATGAGATCGAAGATAAAATGATAGAACTGGCCCGAGAAAAATCGGAGTTCAACCGAAAAGAGGTTACGAAACAAGAAGCCCTTGATTTTTATAGAGACCAAGACAATGAATATAAAGTAGATCTTATCCAAGATCTGGAAGATGGTGAAATCACATTTTATACTCAGGGCAAATTTACTGATCTTTGCCGCGGCCCGCACATTCCGGATACAGGTCGCATTAAAGCTGTTAAGCTAACCGGACTGGCCGGCGCTTACTGGCGCGGGGATAATGAAAGTGAACAGCTTACTCGTATTTATGGTATTAGCTTTCCAAAGCAGAAGTTACTGAAGAAGTATCTTAAACGAGTTGAAGAAGCCAAGAAACGAGATCATAAAAAGCTCGGTAAAGAGCTGGAACTTTACATGATCGACTCGATGATCGGCCAGGGATTACCGGTATGGCTGCCTAATGGAACGGTAATACGCCGGGAACTTGAGGCCTTTTTAAGAGAGGAGCAGAAAAAAAGAGGATACAAAGAAGTTATAACCCCTCATATTGGAAACCTGGAATTATACCGTACCTCCGGACATTATCCCTATTATCGGGAATCACAGTACAATCCTATCCAGGTTGAAGATGAGGAATATCTGCTTAAACCGATGAATTGTCCACATCACCACCGCATCTACTCGAATAAGATGCATAGCTATCGCGATCTGCCACTTCGGCTGGCAGAGTTTGGAAACGTTTATCGGTTTGAGCAATCCGGGGAGCTGAGTGGTATGTCAAGAGTCCGCGGTTTCACCCAGGATGATGCTCATATTTATTGCACTCACGATCAGCTTAAAGATGAAATTAAAAACTGTTTGGAACTTACTGAGCTTGTTTTTGGTATCTTTGATATGCCGGTAGATATCCGCCTGTCTTTCCGTGATGATAATGACGAGAAATACGGTGGCAAGGCAGAGTTTTGGGACCGGGCTGAACAGGAAATAAGAGAAGTGGCCGATGAGGAAGAACTGGACTATACCATTGGTCGCGGCGAGGCCAGCTTTTATGGTCCTAAGATCGATTTTATTATCCGTGATGCTATCGGACGTAAATGGCAATTGGGAACTATTCAGGTTGACTATGTAATGCCCGAACGATTTGACTTAAATTATGTGGGGTCCGACAATCAGAAACACCGGCCGGTTATTATTCACAGAGCTCCTTTTGGTTCTATGGAACGGTTTACCAGCATATTAATAGAGCATTTTGCTGGAGATTTTCCTGTTTGGCTTGCCCCAACACAGGTTAAAGTAATTCCCGTATCTGACGATTCTAACGACTACGCTTATAAATGTGCTTCAATACTCAAAGAAAATGATGTTCGGGTTGAAGTAGATGACAGAAGTGAAAAAGTCGGAGGAAAAATTCGTGATGCTGAAACGAGCAAGATTCCATATATGTTAATAGTAGGTAGCGATGAAGAGTCGGAAGGAACCGTTTCGGTTCGCCGGCATAAAGAAGGTGATATTGGAACTTTTGATTTTTCTGATTTTATTTCTAACCTCACTGATGAGATTAGAAATAAAGAACTACCACAACACTAGCTTAATTTTAATAAAACCACAGAGGTTACTATCGCAAGAACCAGACGACGAAGACCACGGGGCAACGAAGACCGTCCCAATGCAAATGAAGAAATCAGAGCATCTAAAGTCAGAGTTATTCATCCCGAAAAAGCTGACAAGGAGCACGAGGTTGTACCTATAGATCGTGCGCGTGAAATAGCTGAATCTTACGGGCTTGACCTTGTTGAAGTGGCACCCAATGCTGAACCACCGGTTTGCAAAGTGCTCGACTTCGGCAAGTATATGTACAAGAAGAAAAAGAAGGAAAAAGAAGCCAAGAAGAAACAGCATACGGTACAAGTTAAAGAACTGAGGTTTAGACCTAATACCGACGACCATGATCTTGAATTCAAAACCCGGCATGCTCGTGGATTTCTTGAAGATGGTGATAAAGTTAAGGCTACCGTTCAATTTCGCGGCCGTGATATGCTTTATACCGATCGCGGCAAGGAACTGCTGATGGATTTAGCGGATGAACTTAGCGATATTAGTGAGATTGAAACAAAACCTAATATGGAAGGGCGCCGAATGATTATGATGCTGGCTCCTTCAGGTAAAGGTGGGGCTTAATTAAACAGCAATATCAATACTATTCTTGATATTCGAGGATAAAGTATTTTATTATAAATATTCTCAGTATAGAGTTTATTCTCTAAACTCTTATGCTTATCTTTGAAGCCTTTTAATTCCAAGAAATTCCAAACAGGTGTTTCGTTATGCCAAAGATGAAATCAAACAGTGGAGCGAAAAAACGCTTTAGAAAAACCAGTTCTGGTAAAATTAAGCGTAAAAAGGCTGGGAAAAGCCATATCCTCACAAAGAAACGAAGTAAAAGAAAGCGTAAACTCGGCAAGACTACAATGGTCGATAAGACCCAAGAGAAGGATGTCGAACAAATGCTTCCTTACAAATAACATTATTGTACATATAAATAAACATTAACATTTAAACATTAGACAAAATGCCACGTTCAAGAAATAAGGTGGCTTCCCGTCGCCGTCGCCGCAAGATTTTAAAACAGGCGAAAGGTTACTGGGGCAAGCGAAAAAATGTTTATCGTTTTGCGAAAAACGCGGTTGAAAAAGGGATGCTATATCAGTATCGCGACCGTAAAGTTCGTAAACGCGAATTCAGAAAGCTCTGGATTACACGCATTAATGCTGCTGCCCGACAAAACGGTTCTACCTATTCAAGGCTGATGGGAGCCCTTAATAAGAAAGATATTCAGATCAACCGTAAGGTTTTAGCAGATCTTGCCGTAAATGATCCGGATGCTTTCACTGCTATTGTAGAAGAAGCATCTAATTAATAGTATTATTCTATTTATAAGCCGATCCGCCAATATTTCTGGATGGATCGGCTTTTTTTTATTTTTACGGATTAGATAAGTTAGACCTTCCCTGCACACCCTGATATCTTATTACAATTTGTCTGGTCTGCATATATATACACAAACGCATATAATTATATCGATTACTGAAATTTCATGCTCGACGATATCCAAGAACTGAAAGAAGAGGTCATTAATTATAATATTTCCACCGAAGATGAACTGGAGGAGTTTCGGCTGGAATTCCTATCCCGCAATGGAAAAGTCCAGGATATGTTTTCCCGGATGAGCGAAGTGCCTAATGAAGAAAAAGCCAAGGTGGGAAGAGCCATGAATGAAGTTAAGAATCTGGCTCAGGAAACTTTCGATGAGCACAAAAAGCGCCTGGCCCGCAAGCAGGCTTCTGATATTAAAGCAACGGATGATCTTTCTCTGCCGGCCCCTCCCCTCTCTCCGGGCTCCTACCATCCGCTTACTCAAACGATGGAGGAAATGAAAAATATTTTCTATCGGCTCGGTTTTTCCATAGCAGACGGTCCGGAAGTAGAGGATGATTTTCATAACTTTACAGCGCTTAATTTCCCTCCTAATCACCCCGCCCGTGACGAACAGGATACCTTTTTTATTCGGAAAGACGAAGACCCCAATGTGGATGACCTGGTACTTCGTACACACACCTCCCCTGTTCAAATACGACTGATGCAGGAAAAAGAACCGCCAATTCGAACCATCATGCCCGGACGGGTTTACCGAAATGAAGCGGTATCACCGAAATCCTATTTTCTTTTTCACCAAGTAGAGGCACTCTATATTGATACGGATGTTAGTGTCGCTGAGCTCAAAGAAACCCTTATAAGCTTTGCCAAACTGATGTTTGGAAGTGATGTAAAATATCGACTTCGACCGGGATTCTTTCCCTTTACAGAACCCAGCCTTGAAATGGATATCTGGTGGGAAACCCCTAATTCATCAGATAGAGGTCGCTGGCTGGAAATTTTAGGCTCCGGAATGGTAGATCCCAATGTACTGGAAGCAGTGAATATAAATCCTGAAGAATATACCGGATATGCCTGGGGAATGGGTGTAGAACGCATTGCCTTGCTCCGGCATGAAATCGATGATATCAGAGTCTTTTATGAAAACGATATTCGATTTTTAGAACAGTTTCACTAAACAAATTCTGATTGAACACAGATGATTTGAATCAATCCAAGCATGGGCCGCTTACTTGAATGGTACCCTTCGCTCGATTGATTTAAGTCAATAAATAATAATCAAATAAATGAAAATTTCTTACAACTGGCTTTCTGAATTTATTAATTTAGAACTTTCTCCCGAAGAAACGGCCGAAAAGCTTACCCTTATTGGACTGGAAGTTGAAGAGGTTTCCTCTTATGGAAGTAAGCTGGAAGGCGTTGTGATCGGTGAAGTTTTACACGTTAAAGAACATCCCAATGCCGACCGCTTACAGATATGCTCAGTGAACCTGGGAGATGAAGAAGTACAAATAATTTGCGGAGCTGATAATGTAGCTGCCGGACAAAAAGTTCCAGTAGCGACGGTCGGTACGACGCTTCCTATTGAAACTGAAAACGGTGAACCTTTTACCATCCGTAAGGCCAAATTGCGGGGCGAAAAATCTACCGGCATGATTTGTGCTGAGGATGAACTCGGACTCGGAGAAGATCACAGCGGTATCATGGTACTTGACGAGAGTCTCAAACCCGGCACGCCCCTACATAAGGCAATTGACCTCTATCAGGATACTGTCATTGATATTGAAATCACTCCCAACCGTCCGGATGCAACCTGCCATCTGGGTGTAGCACGGGATCTGGCAGCTGCCCTCTCCCTGGATCTTTACAAACCCTTTGAAACGGATTTCGAGGCTGCCGAACCACTTCTTGAAATTGACATTGATATAAAAACTCCGGAAAAGTGTCCTCGATATGTTGGCAAGCTCATTAAAGGCGTCACTATAGAAGAATCTCCTTCCTGGCTTCAAAATCGATTAAAAGTCCTAGGCATTCGCCCCGTTAACAATATTGTGGATATTACGAACTATGTAATGTTTGAACTGGGGCAACCCCTTCACGCTTTTGATGCCG
This sequence comes from Fodinibius sp., assembly GCA_041642075.1. GTDB lineage: Bacteria > Bacteroidota > Rhodothermia > Balneolales > Balneolaceae > Fodinibius. Next base: position 384 of record JBEPXF010000173.1, on the reverse strand, counting down.
ATACCATCAAAGGCAATAGCATAGTTATTAAAGATTTTGATGAAGAAATAAAATTTGAAACACTGGATCACGTAGAACGCACTTGCTCAGCCGGAACGCTCTTTATTTGTGATGAGCAAGACCCGATAGCCATTGCGGGCGTAATGGGAGGCGTTGATTCTGAAGTAAGTGATCAAACTGAAAACGTACTGATTGAAAGTGCCTATTTTGATCCCGCTACCATACGTAAAACAGCAAAAGAGCAGGTACTGCAAACAGATGCCTCCTACCGTTTCGAACGGGGTATTGATCCACAGCTGCAGCGTATCGCCGCTGAACGGGCGGCACAGCTAATTGCGGACATATGTAACGGTGATATCATCGACGGTTGTACGGACGTTCATC
>JBEPXF010000172.1:0-6660 GCA_041642075.1 Fodinibius sp. | reverse complement strand
TCCGCTTGAGCCCGGCCAGTTCTTCCCCATCAATCATGGGCTCTCCTTCCCCGCGGTACAGTTGGTATTTGGTTTCACTCAGATCTACTTGCCCTTGCCATGCGGCCACAGTGGACATTCGCTGCGGATTATAGCCCATATAAACGTTATCTGCTAACGAAACAATCAGGGCGGCGTTGGCACGGTCATTTAATGAAGAGTAGAGAGCATTCCCGTAGTCTCCCAGGTTATCCGAGAAATACAGTTGCCCGTATTCCTGTGAGCCGGTAAGCGCTTCCTTCCTGATTTTAGCTTGCAGCTCCGCCTCATTCATCGATGGTTCCGGCAGTCCTTCCAAGTACTCATCGGTGATTTCAAAATAGGTCTGGGAATTTTCCTCTTTTATCAGCTTCTCGCGAATATACTGCACGACCGCATACGCCTCTTCGGGCGACAACCACCGCTGGGCGCCCATCTGGCCGGCCCCATTAATGGTCGTTTTCCACATACTGTACGGGTCTGATCCGTATTTCATTTCATCGCTGTTAAAGGAGCGCGCCGCCGGCATATTCGACCCCCCGTCAGCGCCGTGACACGCCGCACAAACCTGATCATAAAGTTTCTTGCCTGTCTGCAGGGTCTTCCCGTCTAAACTTGTAATTACCTCCGCATGATCGATAATGGCATTGGAAGTATCTGACAAACGCTTCCCTTTGATGTGAGTCGACCCGTCTATTTCTCCTTCAAAGGTATCCCCTGAAATTAACACATCCACATTCCAGGTATCATAGAGCCTCTCCACCCTGAAAGTCAGCTGATCACCTTGGAAGGTAATATCCAGTAACTTCCGGGTAACGGAGCTGGTTTTCAAATCCATGAGCCCGCTAAGCCTGTCCTCATCCTCGACAATGGAGAACGTGCCCTCCTGATCATCGCCTGTTGTAAACTCCCACGTGCCCGTAATGTGGGAAATCGATTGGCCATCAACGTATAGAGGAATAAAAAGAATGGCTGCCAGACATATAAAAATGACTTTCTTAAAGCTATCCACACCATCGGTTTTTCGTTTCATAAAATAACCCTGATATTTATCATCATATTTAATTCCAGTTAGTCAAGCCGCTGAATCGTAATGTTAGCAAAACATATGTTCGGGTTTTCGACCTGAAGGCTCATTTTAACACAAGAATTTCTACTCAATTGGATTTACCTCCGGCAGGCAAATTATTCTTCCAATACCATTCCATTGTCCTCCTTAAATGTAGAGAGGTATTTTCACGCTCAGAAATGCTATGAGTTCGCATTGGATATGCCATCATACTAAACAGTTTATCATGTTTAATTAACTCATCCGCCAACATCTCAAAGCTCTGGTAGTGAACATTGTCATCAGCAGTTCCATGCATTATCATAAGATTTCCTTCTAAATTACTTGCATAATTAATGGGTGAACCATCATGATACCCTTTTGGATTTTCCGAAGGCAATCCCATATATCTCTCTTGATATATTGTGTCATACAGTTTTTGATTAGAAACAAAAGCCACCGCGATCCCGGTATCATAGATCTCCGGATATTTAAAAAGACAATTGAGTGTCATCTGCCCTCCGCCGCTCCATCCCCATATTCCAACCCGTGAACTGTCAACGAATGAGTAACGATCAAATATTTCTTTTGCGGCCTTAGCCTGATCATGGGTAGCCAAAATACCAATTTGGCCATATATCGACTTTCTCCATTGACGTCCTCGTGGAACTTTTGTACCTCTATTATCTATACTAATGACGATGTATCCCTGCTGAGTTAAATAATAGTGAAACAGATCTCTTTTCCCGCCCCAATTATTCTGTACCGTTGATCCTGCCGGTTCGCCATACACATAAAATATTACGGGATATTTTTTGTCTGGGTTGAAATTAGTCGGTTTCATCATCCAGGCATCCAGCTTCACATCCCCTATGTCAATTCTGAAAAATTCTTTCCAATTAATGGCAAGCTGACTAATTTTGCGTTTTAGTTCATCATTATCTTCAAGAACTCTGACTTCTTTATGGTCAGGTAAGCTGATCAAGGATATTCGGTCCGGTGTATTATAGTTCTGATACTTATGAATAGCCCATTTCGAGTTCCTAGTCATTTGGTAGGCATGTTGCCCATCTTTATCTGTGGGAGTAATACGCTCCGGCTCTTCATTTCCAGTAAGACTGCTTCTGTAGAGATACCGTTCAGTATAATCGTGTTCCGTAGCTATATAGTATACGTAATTGTTTTGTTTATCAATCTGCACAACATCCACGATATCAAATTCCCCAGTAGTGATAAGTTGTATGTCGTTACCATCCCTGGAAACTTTATACAAATGACGCCATCCATCACGCTCGCTAGTCCAAGTGAAGTATTCATTATCATCCAACCAGATCGTATCATCATGAATATCCAGGAATGCGGAATCCCGTTCGGTCATGATATTATTCAGATCCATACTCAAAATATTACCGATCCAAACTCTGTTTCTGTTCTGCAACCGGTTTAGCTGTTGAATCATTACCTCATTGGAATTTGGCAGAAAATCCATTCTGGCCAGATAATTATTGCGGGGATCCCCGGGTATATCGAACCAGCGAGATTGTCCACCACCTGCCGAAACTACACCAACTCTAACCGCCGGATTTGTTGTATCAACCTTCGGATAAGGAAGAGGAATCGGTTGCGAGTAGACCGAATCTATATTATTAATCATATAAAAGGTGCCAACGCCTTTGGTATTTGTCTGCCAATAGGCAATATGCTTGCCGTCAGGGCTCCATCTAAAACCGTCTCTGAGCGAGAGCTCTTCTTCATATACCCAGTCAAATGTTCCGTTTATAGTGTCTTCACCCCCGTCATGGGTGATCTGCCTAATTTGGCCGGAATCCAGATGCTCGACATAAATATTCCGGTTACTTACATAGGCAATCCTGGAATCATCGGGTGAAAATTTGGCGAATTTCATTGTAGTTCGCTCTACGGACTTACCTAATTGAGTCAATTGACCATCTTGGAGATTCAGAAGCCAGTAATCGCCTCGCGTATGGTATCTCCATACGCGCCTCGTATTGGTAAATATCAATAGTTTCTGGTTGTCCTTTGACCATCGATAATCGGCGATCCTCAAAGGATCTTCCTCTCCGCCGGGAATCAACTGATCCGCAGATATAAGTACTGTACGTTTGCCTGTCTTTGCGTCATATCTGACAATGTCCTTTCCACCATACTCTTGGTTACCTTCCAATGTTGAATATCCGCTGTTGTCTTTCATCCATCTGGCTGGACCAAAATCTTTCTCCTTATAAACCCCATTCTTATAAATATCTTCTAATGTTATTAAAGAACTATCGTTCTGTGCCTTAGTTGAGAAGCTTAAAAACAATAAAAAAACACAAGCGGATAAAAGATATTTATACATAGCTCTCATTTAGATTTTGCAATTCTTATTAATAGGGTTGTCAAAAACTTTATTATACAATTTGTGGTTCTTATAGCCTCTTTAAGTATATAATTAATATTACGCCTACACTCTTATATTAAATTCTTTAATTGTAACATTATTTTAACCTGCCTAGAACCGATTGCTTACAATATGAAATAATGATTACTTATTTTCACTTCACGAGTCACCTTTTTTGCTTTTTTCCCTATTCATCTAAAACCGGTCAAGACGATATCCGCCAATATTCATTTTTAATCCCACATATTCTACATTACGGATTCCAGCGGCTATAACTGACGAATAAGTTTGTTACATCTCAATCTTTAATAAATATTCTCTATATAATAAAGGAATTTTTCCTTTTTAGACTGTCTCAATAATGCTTTAATTAAATTTGTTTTTAAAAAAAATTAAATATTGAAACAGATCCATATGAATGACCAGATAAGACTTCCTAGAAATTGGGAAGTAATTAGTGTAATGATACTAATTACTTCCACTTTATATTTTGCTTTAGTTGAATTACAACTCCCCATCCAACTAAGAAAAAGTCCATTGCAAAAAAATATTTAATAAACAATCGAAATAGTGCTCTTAATTGCTTGGGCAGTTTTATACCAGAACGACACCCCACTAGCAGGATAATAAAAACAGCTACTTGAAGTAGCGGTAGGTTAAAAATTGACGGGTATTTCAAAAGCTTCATCGTAATCATGGTAGTTTACTCGTTCACCGTATCATCTTCATAGTGATTCTGGAGTTCCTCAAGTTTCTTCTTGAGTTGCTGTTGTATTTCGGCATAGTCCGGGTCTCCGTAGACGCTCTGCAGCTGTTCGGGATCCTCCTGCAGGTCAAACAGTTCCCACTCGTCATTTTCATAGAAATGAGCCAGGGTATAACGGTCGGTACGCAACCCGTAGTGGCGGGCGACCTTATGAACCGCTGGCGGGCCTTCATAATAATGGTAATACACCGCCTCGCGCCAGTCTTTTGGATTTTCTCCTTGCAATAAGGGAGCTATCGATTGGCCCTGCATTCTCTCTGGAATTTCTGCATCGCCTAAATCTAAAATAGTCGGAGCCAGGTCCAAGTTTTGTACCAGTTGTTTGTTTACGGACCCCGCTTCAATTCCATCCGGCCAATGGGCAATAAGCGGCATACGCATCGACTCTTCGTAAATCCAGCGTTTGTCGAACCAGCCGTTTTCCCCCAGAAAGAACCCCTGGTCACCGGCATAAATAACAATCGTATTATCGAGCAGGTTTTCACGCTCCAGGTACCCCATCATCTTTCCCACTTCATCATCCACTTCACGGATCACTCGAAGATAATCTTTCACATACCGCTGATACTTCCACCTCAAAAGATCCTCCTCCGACATCTGATCGTAATTATCATACAGGTACTGGTTGTCATCAGCATAAGCGTTCATAATGCGTTCGAGCTGGGTATCTGTCAGGCGATTTCGTTCAACAAGATTCTCCCATCCTTCACTGGGTTCTCCGGTTTCGGGATTGGTTGGAACTTTAAGATCCCAGGCCCACCGCATGGTGGTACCGATCTCCATATCCTGCTCCCGTGCGGCGGTTGTAAGCCCTGAGTAATCATAGAACAAGGAAGGGGCTTCCGGTAAGTCCCGTTTTTGATAATCATTCAACGCCGGACCAGGCAGCCAGTTTCTGTGGGGCGCTTTATGATTATACACCATCATAAACGGTTTGTCCCGGTCTCTTTGCAATCTGAGCCATTCTATGGCTCTTTCTCCAATAATTTCTGTGGTATGGCCATGCCTGTCCACATCACCACTGGAAGTTCGCATGGTGGGATTATAATAGGGCCCCTGGCCATAGAGCACTTCGTAATAATCAAAGCCCTGGGGCTCGGTCCCCAGGTGCCACTTCCCGATCATGGCGGTCTGGTAGCCGGATTGTTGCAGCAGCGACGGAAACGTTTCCAAATCGACATCAATGGATTCCCCATTGGTTAAGACCCCATTTTTATGGCTGTGCTGCCCGGTCAGCAGGACCGCCCGCGAGGGTTTGCAAATGGAGTTGGTGACAAAGGCGTTGTCGAAGCGCATGCCCTCCTCGGCCAGCCGGTCAATGTTGGGTGTGGGACTGTGGTCCAGCTGCAGCCCATAATCCAGGGCTTCCTGGTAGGCCCCGATAGACTGAGCCGTGTGATCATCGGAGTACATGATGATGATATTGGGGGAATTCGTATCCTGTGCTACATTGCCCTTTTGTTGACTGTAGCTACTTTTTATCCCAATCGTTATAAAAAGAAAAAACAGGACATAACTTTTATATTTAATATGCATAATAATTGGTTTATAGGTTTTATAATATTCTTCAATTTTTCAGTGATCCATTTTTGTCAGCATCAGTGTCCTGAGACCCAAAACTTTATTACCTGAAGCTACAAGTACCCCCAATAGTAGAGTTACTCAATCCTGCTCCATTTCTCGTAGCAGAGGATCAACAAAATATTAGAACGATCGTTATATTTATCCGATCCCAATAACATACATTGAATACTAATTATTATAATTACAAATATAAATTCAACACAATAGGGATTATTTATATGGACTAAGATTCTCAATGTATGACATGACGTTGCTATCTTACCGGCGGTTATTAATTATCTGAATCAATTGCTGGACTTCGGGGTTGTTTGGTTGGAGGGCCCCTAACTTCTCGGCGTGCGGCTGGGCCTTCCCATACTGTTCCTGCTGAATATAGAGCGTGCTGATGCCATAGCGATACTCCGGATTCTCCGGGGCCAGGTCGATCGCCTCCAGGTACAATCGCTCGGCCTCCTCCGGCCGGCCAAGCGTTTGCAGGGCGATGGCATAGTTGTAGCGGACCCGCCCGTGTTCGGGCATTAGGTCCGAAGCTTGCTTAAAATAGGGCACGGCCTCCTGCAGACGCTGCTCTTCCGCCAGAAGCAACGCCAGGGAATAGTGGGCGGGCCCGTAGTCGGGTTCCTGGTCAATCACCGTTGTCAGCAGCTCCTCGGCTTCCCTGTTGTGGCCCTGGCTGTTCAGCAGGTAGGCCAGGTTAATGCGCGCGGGGTTGAACTTGGGATCCCGGTCAAGCGCCCGGCGGTAGGCGTCCATGGCTTTTTCCGGTTCCCCCCGTTTCTCAAAAAATTGTCCTTTATTCATTAGTCCATTGGGGAAATACTGGTTGACGTCCAAGTACTGCCG
>JBEPXF010000171.1:4632-6670 GCA_041642075.1 Fodinibius sp. | reverse complement strand
CTTCTGTTTTAATAATACCATAGTATTCGTCGTATGGCGGCACCACGATAAGGGAATCTCCCTGTTTACGCACTGTGTTTTCTGTGGATAATTCCTCTGCGGAATAAATATCGCGGGCCGTTTTCAATTTGAAATTGGAAATATAGAGGTCCAAATCGCCGTCGTTGTCGATATCGGCCAGCGCCATTGTATTGCTACCCTGTGATGAACCCAGACCGCTGTTCTCCTTCTTGCTAAAGGTCCCATCGCCATTATTAATAAATAGTTCGTTTTTTTTCGTAAGCGATGTTACCAACAGGTCGGGATAGTTGTCTCCATTCACATCTGCAAAAACCACACCCGAAGAGTGGTAATCTTCTAAAGCAACATTGGCTTCTTCAGTAATATCCTTGAACTCGAAACCACCTAAATTCTTATAGAGCTTATTGGAACCTTCGAGCTGGGCAAAATAAATATCGGTTAGTCCATCGCCATCTACATCCGCCAGGGCAACACCGGAACCATTCAAAAAATTACGGTTCTCTTTTATATTTTCGACACTTGCTTGGTTTGTAAATTCAATTCCGGTTTGTGATGGTTTTATTTCTGTAAATCCTGTATTCCCAAAATATCCCGGAGATACCTCTGCCCATCTGTAGCCATTTTCCTCATTCCATTGTAAATCTGTAGTGCCGGTACAAGCAACAGAAAGATATACTACTGTAAATAGTATTAAGGTTAAATTTCTTTTTAATAGTTGGCTAACAAACATTGCGTATGGGTAGAAAGGTGAACAAAACGATAAAAAAGTTTTAAATAATATAAGCCAAGAAAAATGTACAGTTATTTATAAAAGTAAAATAATGAAGTGAGTTAGAATAGGTATTTCGTATATCCTAAAAATATTAAATGCTTGTGCCCCCGGGAGAGAACGAGAATCTGCTCAAAGGCAGAACCCCGTTCTAAGCCGGATAACACAAGCAAATAATATCTAATCGTTAATTTAGATTAATAATTGGGGTTCTGAATCAAATTATCATTACGATTCATCTCCTCAAATGGTATAGGCTGGAAGTACATCTTGTCTTCCCAAGCTCTATTACCTGGTACCTGTGTGCCAACTTCGTACTCGTAGTTTGAGTAAGTACTACGATCAGTTTGTTTTTCTCCTTCAGCGGTAATATTAATATTTTGAGCTGTTTCATTCATTACCTCAGGAGCAATCATCCAGCGACGAACATCAAAATAGCGTTGTTCTTCAAATGCCATCTCAATGCGTTTTTCGTTGCGATATGCTTCCATTAACTCATCGCCGGTAACTGTAGCATCATAGGTCGGCATACCTGCACGCGTTCGTATTTTATTAAGTTCCCGACGCGCATCCGCGTAGTCTCCCAATTCAATAGAAGCTTCTACATAGTTTAGCAGTACTTCGGTGTACCGGAAAAAGATCCAGGATCCTTCCTGTTTATTGCTGGAACCGTGTTGCATGTCATCCCGAATAAACTTCTTCAGGTAATAGCCAGTGTAACTACCGTTCCAGTCTTCAATAGGACCATCGCGGGTATCTACACCCGGTACAACAGATCCGTCAGGAAGCTCGAGTTCCTTGAAGGTTTGAATGATATTGTCACCATCATATTGAACGGCATCAGATGGGCGTTCAACCCAGTCAGCCCCATCATAAAGAATAGAAGCCTCTAAACGGGGATCTCTATCTTCGTAGGGGGCCGCTGCATGTTCCTCATTGCTCCAGTCAAACTCGGAACCATCCGCCATCTCGTAGTCATCTACGATATTTTGAAGCGGGGTATTCCCAGCCCAGTTGTGGTAGCCATTAGGACCATTATCCAATCCTGGATTATGCCCGTCATCTCGTGTTTCTATAAAGTAACGCTCCATAATGGTTTCCGGATTTTGTGGAGCTTCCGTAAGAAACAGATCATGGTAGTTTTCACTCGCTTCCTCAGGACTTGAAGGATTGGGACGGAAAAGCTCATACGCTCCCAGATCCATTACTTCTTCAGCAGCGTCCTTGGCGTCCTTCCACATTTCTTGC
>JBEPXF010000171.1:0-4622 GCA_041642075.1 Fodinibius sp. | reverse complement strand
ATTCTGGTGGAAAAGATCACTGGCAGCGAATAGCAGCACCCGTGATTTAAGCGCTAAGGCAGCGCCTGCACTTGCACGACCCAAATCATCCCCCTCTTGTGTAGTAGGGAGTCGTTCAGCGGCTAATTCAGCCTCCTGAACAATAAAGTCTACCGTCTCAGCGAAACTATCGCGTTCCGGCGTCATATCCTCATCATCCAGCGAAGCTGGTTCGGTAAGGATTGGAACACCACCATAAATGCGCAACAGATTATGATAGAAATAGGCGCGCAGGAAATGTGCCTGACCTATATAAGAGTCAATGACTGCCTGATCTTCTATAGCCGATTCCTCTATTTCAGACAACAGAGTATTTACCTGCTGAATGCGGAAGTAGAGATCCGGCCAGTCCCAATGATTAAAATCACCACGACTTGAGAAACTCCCCCGGTTACTTGGAGAAATATTTGATTCTACAATGTCCGGAATCCCATAGCCATGGGTAAAGTGCGTTTCATCTGCAGCCGAAGCTAACATTACTTCGTACAGCCCGTGGCCCATACCAAGGTAGATGTCATTAATATAGGCCTCGATAAGTGAAGGATCATCCCAAACCGCTTCCTCAGAGATCTGATCTACCGGCTCCTGATCCAACGCTTCCTGGACGTCACAGGCCGTTACAGCCAGTAACATCACAAAAAGTAAGGTTGATATATAAGTTAAGTTTTTCATAGTTATCTATTATTTAAGTACTTAAAATGTTAAAGAGATTCCAGCATTGAATACCCTTTTCTGCGGATAATAGGAACCTGCACCGTTTTGTGTTTCCGGATCCATAAGTCCGAAAGAGTCCCATGTAAGCACGTTAAATCCATTGAGGTATACGCGCATATTCTGCATGCCAATCTTGCTGGTTAACTCTGTAGGCATGTTGTAACCTACCTCCAACGTTTTAAGTCGAATATAATCCGTATCTCTGAAGAAATAGGTATTCGCATTGGATATCCAGTATTCCTCAGTACGCTGGAATGCACGAGGGCCTTCCGCATGATCCTGGTCGGGATGCTGTACCATATGGTCATCCTCAGAAGGTTTCCATCGTTTTTGGGCGAACTGGTTAAAGTAGTTACCAAAGTCGCCTGATTCGGTCTGGATATACTGCGATGCACCAGCGGCACCCTGGAAGAAAGCGGTAAAATCAAACTGCTTGTACGTGGCAGAGAATGTTATCCCTCCGGTCCACTCTGGAATATTATTGCGATCGGACCGCACCCGGTCGTCAGCAGTAATCTCACCGTCACCATCAATGTCTTTAAAAATGACATCTCCGGGTCGGGCGCCATCCCAGCTTGGACGACTATCCACTTCTTCCTGGTTTTGGAAGATACCGTCGGCAACATAATATAAACCGGTATTCATCTTGTTTCCGGTAGATTGTTGCCACTCGGGGGCTCCGGGCGCTTCGTCCCAGAACTTAATTTCGTTGGTAGCCCAACCTGCATTCAACGAGATATCATATATAAAGTCTTCGCTGACCTGCTCACTCCAGTTAATAGAACCATCTACCCCGTAACTCGAAACTTCACCTATATTTTCTTCAGGAAGACTAAGTCCCGTAGTTTGAGGAATCGAAGCATTTCTCTGCGTGAGAATATCTTCTCTCAGATAGTCGAAGTAGTCGATTTCAAAAGAAAGTCGGTTATCGAGTACAGAAGCTTCAAGTCCAATATCAAGCTGGTTGGCAACCTCCCAGGTAATATTAGGATTCGGTGTACGTGTTTGGTATAAGCTAGGTACTTCCGAACCTCCACCAAAGATGTAACCACCACCAAATCCATAACTGGCAAGGAACTGATAAGGATCGATTCGGTCATTTCCGGTCTGTCCCCATGAAGCCCGAAGCTTCAGGTCATCAAAGAATCCTACATTGTTTCTAAAGAATTCTTCTTCGGTCAGTCTCCATCCAACAGAAACCGCAGGGAAAAAGCCATAACGATCTCCTTTGGGAAATTTGTAGGAACCGTCATAGCGGGCAACTAATTCAATCAGATACTTGCTCTGATAATCGTAGTTAATACGGCTAAAGAGACTTTGCCATACTTCCTTGCTTCCGCTACCATCATTGGCGCGTTGTTCTTCGCCACCAGCAAATAACTGGTCAATAGCCGGAGATATATAATTGCGGCGGAAGGCATAGAACCATGAATTATCAGCTTCTCGACGTTCAGCGCCACCAATAACACTCAGATAGTGATCATCAAAGTCTCTCTGATATTCAACAACGGCGTTCATCAGAATGTCATGATTATCATCACTCCACTGACTTAATTGGGGCTCCTGTCCGGACGGGCGAGAAGAGCCTGTCAGATATTGTTCAGGATCTCCACCTTCAGATCGATAAGCATCTTCGTCGAAGCCATAAAGGGTCCACGGCGTAAGCCACTGCTTTCGTTCATTTAATTGTTTGTTATATGAGAATGTTCCCCGAACACCCAAGCCTTCAACTCCTGGGATCTCAATATCTGCAACAAGATTAGAATTCAGATAATAACGGTCATCCTGATCATATCCGGTTGCATCGGTTCCCGTAACGACCGGGTTTTGGCCATTCTCAATATCAGGTCCTGGCAATCCGTTCGGCCAATAAGCAGGAAGCTGTGGCTTTCCACGCATCAACATCCGGAAGGTTGCTCCGGCGGGCTGAGTGGGGAAATTACGATCCTCATAACGGCCGCTTACATCAAACTGAATGTTGATATTCTCGTTGACCTGCCCGTCGATGTTGCTTCGGAACTGGTATTGATTATAACCGGTAGCACTGTTTTCATAGTACCCATCTTCTGTAAGTGCACCTAAGGAAACACGATACTGCATACTTTCAGTACCGCCAGACATAGAAACATCCGCCTGTGTTTGCAGAGATACAGGCTTCAACGCCTCGCTGAACCAGTCGGTATCATGATATAACCAAGGGTCCTGCTCTTCAATGTTTTCGTGACGCTGGATTTCCTCCTGGTCAAAGCGAGGATCATTTCCTCTGTACCGATCTATCTCATTCAGCATGGTAAGATAGGTTGGAGCGTCCGCCATTTCAGGGATACGGGTTGGCTGGTTAAAGCCTTGGTTGAAATCAATCGTCAGTTGTGGTTCACCATCACTCCCTCGTTTGGTTGTCACAAGAATAACACCATTGGCTGCCTGTGATCCATAAATAGCAGCAGATGCATCCTTAAGTACCGTCATATCTTCGATATCACGAGGATTCAGGCGATCAAGGGCTCCGGCATCACTGGGTACACCGTCAATGACTATAAGCGGACTATTATCATTCAGCGTATGCTGTCCACGAATACGAATAGTTGATCCGTCATATCCGGGCTCACCGCTTGAGGTAACTGATACAACACCAGGCAGCTTACCACCAATAGAGTTAGAAGTATTGGTAACTGGCGTTTTTTGGAGTTCATTTCCTCCAACAGCACTAACTGATCCGGTTAATGTTTCTCGCCGCTGCGTACCATAACCCACAACTACCAGTTCATCACCGGAGTATGTTTCCTGGGCCATTTGGACGTCAATATTTTCCCGTCCATCAATTGGAACTTCCTGGCGCTGGAAACCTATAAAAGAGAATATCAGTGTTTCTTCGAGCGAAGGAACATCCAGTTCATAACCACCATCGGGTCCGGTAGTTGTACCCTGGGTTGTACCCTCAATACTAATGTTCACACCGGGTAATGGATCTCCGTTATTATCGGTTACCCTTCCGGTTACCGTTTCTTCCGGCTGTTCATTATTTTCTTCAACTACCTTTTCTGATGTAATGCCAAATGCACGATCATCAATTTGCTGTAGTTCAAGAGCATGTTCTTGCAATGCTTGCCGTATAACGCTGATAACGTTATCAGATAATTCAATATCTGAGGATAACATCTTAGAACTTGTTACCTGATCTTCATAGAGAAAAGACACGTTGTATCTATTTTCTATAATATTCAGTGCGTCGTCTAAGGAAGTACCGGCTTGTAAGGCCTTTTGGTCGTCAGTATCATTATTCTCCGTAAGGAGTACCTGACTTATTCCCTGGACTTCCTGAGCCTGTAAGGATGGTACAACAGTGCTGCAAATAAGGAGCACTGCTATAATATATTTAAGAGTTTTCATATGTTAGGTTCTTCGAATTAGAAGGTTATTAGTCAACAGTTGGTAACTGATATGTTTTTGTCATTTAGGATTGTTTAGGGTTATCATTTAAAAAAACAGTTTGTCCAGATTTATGAACCTCGATCTCCAATACATCCGCAAGAGATCCAAGTACATGATCAAGACTTTTCAAGTTAATAGATCCGGTAAGTTTCCGGGTTAAAAGATTTTCAGAGGCTTTAACTTCCACTCCGTAGGTTTTATTGATTCTGTCTGTAACCATTGAAAGTGGGGTACTTTCCAAAACTAATTCATTATTTTTCCAAGAGGTATAGATCAAGGGGTTAACTCTTCTAATATTGGCTTCTTCATTTAATCTGCTAAAAGAAATAAGTTGATTTGGTTCAAGCTCAACTAACTTATGATAATCTTCTCCATTACCTTTCTTTTTTTGTGCAATATTTATGGATCCTTTTTCCAACACTACCTGGGTATTATCG
>JBEPXF010000170.1:0-6698 GCA_041642075.1 Fodinibius sp. | reverse complement strand
GGAATAATCAGGTGCAAAGTATTCTGATCGTTGGGGATCAGCTCAGAACAGAAGCTGAGGAAATCGTTTCTGTTCTTCAAAAGATAGGAAAAAAGGTTGCTATTATAACGGGTGACAGTCAACAGGCGGGCGAAGCAATACAAAAACAACTTCAGCCCGACTTCCTGTTTACTGAAACAAAACCAGACTCCAAATCCAATATTATCCAAGAACTCAAAAAATTTGGTCGTGTTGCCATGATTGGTGACGGAAGCAACGACGCCCCGGCCCTGGCACAGGCAGATCTTGGTATCGCTTTCAGCAGTCCTACTGCAATCGCTGCTGAATCAGCCCATGTTGTTATACCCAACGACCGCCTCCATCTTATACCGGCAGCATTTAAAGCAATACGACTGACTAAAACCCGTATCCATCAAAATCTGGGCTGGGCTTTTCTCTACAATGTCATTACGATACCATTGGCTATTGCAGGAGCTATAAATCCGCTTTTTGCCGCCGTTGCCATGGCGACAAGCAGTCTTCTCGTGGTAAGCAACTCATCCCGAGATATGGATCTCGCCAATAAGTAAATCCTATCAATGGTGTAGCAAGTACTTCTCCACGTCTAAATAAAACGATCAATATATCCCGTCTTATAACCTATTCTTGAGTATATCGGACGGGAATTTTACCAAGCGGAACCTCTTGTTGTATCCGCTTAGTGGAATCGCTCTCAATGTACTGAAAGGAACTGATATATAACATCTCAGGAATATCTCCATTCGGGAGTTCCCATTCGGCTGACATTTCTCCCGGAACCGTATCCTCTGTTTCCCAGGGATTATCTCCCGTACCCGGTAAAATTTTTCCACTTTGCAGTCTCAGACTGTCAACCTCCACCTGTAATTGCTGCTGATCCAAACTATCCACCGGATTCAAACCCAATGCAAACCGCCACTTCTGGGCACTTACTTTAATTCTTAACTGATTAATAGTCAAGGCATTGCTATAATCGGCAAAAAGGGTATCTCCCTCTTCAATCTCCTGAATCTCAACTACATCGTCCCCCTGCTGACTTACCTCCTTCTCATCTTCAAATATTTGAACATTAATGAGGTTGAAGAGGGTCATCAGTTCCACCAATACGGGAATCCCTATTCCAATAATTACCAGAATTTTGACAAGTCGTTTCGTAGAGTTGCCGGAATCATCTTCTTTAGGGGAATTACTCTCTGTCATATCGGACTCTTATTCAGGTAAAACAAAGCTTCGTATGGGAAATGCATTCTATTTACAGCTTTAAAATATAAGCCCTCGTACTACTCATGCAAAAAACAGGAGCAGTAACAAGGACCTTTATTAATTTGATTTACATATAGCAATCAAACAGTTTATCACGATGGTCTTGGCAGTGCACCCGGTTCAAAGATTCCGTCCGCCACCATTTCCCAGAGCGGAAATGAATAAGCCAGGAGTACCAATATAATCGCGAGCGCAAGCCAGAGCTTCATATTGTCAAGTATTGCCGGGGTATGTTCAACGCCTGACAACGGTTCTGGTATGTAGTCATCCACAGGCATATCAGACTTCTCGCCCCCCATCCAGGATGCGGTAATCACCCACAGAAACAGCGTCAGCGAGATGGTCAGGATCGTACCGCCTATAGCGATCTGCCAGTCCATTTCAGCCATAGTCCCAAAAATGGGCTCGAATTCGAAGCCGCTGTATTGAGGTTCAGCAGTACGACGCGGTACCCCAGCTAATCCAGCACGGTGCATAGCATTAGACATCAGGGTCATTCCTAAAAACCATGTATAAGGCTGAATTAAAGCCAAGGTCTTGAACTTGAGCTTTCGTCCAGTCAATTGCGGAATCAGCCAGTAGCTGATGGCCATAAAGGTCAGAGCCACAGCCGTTCCCACGGTAAGATGAAAGTGCCCGGGCACCCAGATCGTATTATGGATGATTAGGTTAATATTCATGCCTGCATTAATCATCCCGCTAAACCCGCCAGCGGCAAACATGATACCGGCCAGTGCACAACCCACGAAAGCGGGACTATCCCACGGAAGTTTTCCTATCCATTTAAGATATCCTTTGCCTCCACGCTGCCGAGCTCCATGCTCCATGCTTGCTACCACCGTAAAGAGCGTCATAAGACTGGGCAATAGCAACAGCATAGTTGTTGCCATGGCATAGAATTTAAATCCGACCGAAATACCAGGATCCGCATACTGATGATGATATCCTACCGGCGTTGAAAGAATAAGGAAAATGATAAATACTATGCGCGTCATGGAATCACTGAACAAACGTCCGCCGGACAGTTTGGGGAGAATAGCATACCAAACATAATACGCCGGCAGCAACCAAAAATACACTACCGCGTGCCCAAAGAACCAAAAGAGTGTCCGGGGCAAGAGCGGCTCAATTTCCGTTACCCAGCCCAGCGACCAAGGGATCAATAGTCCCACCACTTCAAGAGCCAGTCCGATGGTGCAGACGTACCACATCATCATCGTGAAAAGGGCCATAAAGGTAAGGATCGGTATTCGATCATTGGGATGGTTATCCCGCCATTTATTATACGACCAGAACCAATCTGCTCCGGCCATCCAAGAACCTACGAGCACCAGCGCTAATCCTATATAAAACAATGGGTGGGCCTGTAAGGGCGGATAAAAAGTATAGAGGACTGCAGCTCGTATCGAGCTATCCGGAACAAGTCCCCCTAAGATAGCCACAGTAGCCATAACAGTTCCGATCGTCATCAACCAAAACCATGACCATGTATAAGCCATATTTTCGGGCTCCCGATCAAGACTTCGGGTGACGCCCCATACAAACAATCCAGCGATAAAAAAGGTAGTAAATATGAGGGCTAATAAAACACCATGTCCGGTGAGAAGCGTATAGTATTCTCCGGAATTAAAAAATCCGCGAAATACATCGGTGCGATGCAGGGCTTGCACAAAGCCAAAGAATCCCCCAATCGCAAGCGCAATAAACGCAACAATGAAATTAGCCTTGGCAACTTTTGCAGCTTTAGGATACTTATGTAAGAATGTCATTCTACCAGATTACTTTTATCAAACTCAGATTCAGGAACTACGTTGATTTTACCTTCCATCATGTGATGGGCCGGGCCACAGTATTCATTACAAACAATACCATACTCCCTCGCTTCCGGAAAGATAGTCGTAAACTTGGAAATTTGTCCGGGGATGGTCATTGTGTTCAGGTTCGTACCTGCTACATCAAATCCATGCAGCACATCGGGACTCGTTATATAAAAAGTAACCCGATGATTGGCCGGAATTTCAATGGGTTGGGCTGTACCCGGAACAAAGGAAAACTGAACCGTTTGCACATAAACCTCGTATTCAGTCTCTCCATTTTTAGTAATCTCTCGTACGCCCGGATTACCAAATGGGGTATCCTGCAGATTTTGGGGATCGATGGTTGCATGATCTCCAATTACCTTCAGATCCATCGCAACAAAACCATACACAACGGTAGCGATAAAGAAGGCAATTAAAACATAGGATAATTTTATCCAGAATTGCTCAAATTTATGTATATGCATATTTCTTATCTGTTAACTAATCTATAATGGAAGGTGCATTGCCTGCAAATTCTACAAAGTACATGAAAATCCACATCAAAACGACGATTGCGAAATAGATGAGTGTCAAGGTCAATGTCCCCTTTGGTTGGAACTCATCTATCGTTATCTCGCGTTCTATATCGGGATTTCGCTCTTCCCAGCTTCTGTCAGCTCCTGCTGTATCAGGTGATTGGCTGAGTTCATCGGACATAACAATATGTGTTTTTATTATAAGTTAAACATGCCGAATGGTTTTAAGACAATTAAGTACTAAATTAAGTTAAGTTCAACTAAAATTACCTATTTAGATTCATTTTTTTCTGGACTTTAATTCAAGCTTTACGCTTGATAACAGGTATATTAAAAGAGTAACCATTTCAGAAGCCAGCTTACTCAACATGTCATCAAATAAGCCAAAAAATCAAATCGTGGTTTGCTAACATGGACTGGATTCTAGCAGGAGTAACCTTTGGATTTTTGGGCAGCTTTCACTGCATAGGCATGTGCGGACCCTTGGCACTTTCTCTACCCAGAAAATCCCTCGATCAGCTATACTTCATTGGTTCCAGACTTATATATAATACAGGAAGAGTCGTTACCTATACTGCATTAGGAGGTATGGTTGGGCTGTTCAGCAGGATGGTATCCATAGGTGGATATCAGCAGGGTCTTTCCATTGGAGTGGGAAGCATACTCTTGCTTGCGTTGGCCTGGAAAAAAATGAGTAACGCGCTATCTGAGCTGGAATCTCTCCCCTACAAACTGATTGGCAATCTAACTACCCGGATGAAATCCCTGTTCGCAAACGGAAGTCTGGGCTCCCTCTTTTTAATCGGAATCTTAAACGGCTTCCTGCCCTGTGGCTTCGTTTACCTCGCACTGGCGACAGCGGTTACATCCGGTGGTACTGAAGCCAGCATGTTTTTCATGGCCGGCTTCGGATTTGGAACCATTCCGGCCATGCTGGGCGTAAGTTTAGCCGGTGGATTAATCTCAGTCGAATGGAGGCAAAAACTTAAAAATATTTCACCATACTTTATCGCCGCCGTAGGAATTATTCTCATCCTGCGGGGACTAGGTCTTGGTATTCCCTTTATCAGTCCGGTCTTGTAAAGAAGTACTAACTCACCCAGCTTGGTGCATCAATCAGCCGGTTATTATCCGATTCACAGACCGCAAAATTAAAGCCCTGCTGAATGCTATACCCCCCGAACTCTCCCTGCTTATTGACAGCAATAAAACCTACCTGGATGTTATCCACAGACTTGTTCTTCTCAACAATACGCTGTACTGCTTTTTTACAGGCCGTTTCAGGATCATCACCGCGGCGCATATTTTCAACCACCAAATGACTGCCACAGGTGCGGATCACCTCCTCTCCCAGTCCCGTTGCCGCAGCGGCTCCCACTTCGTTATCCACAAACAGACCAGCCCCGATAAGCGGTGAATCGCCCACGCGCCCGTGCATCTTCCAGGCAGCCCCGCTGGTGGTGCATGCACCGGATAGATTGCCGTGACTATCCAAGGCCAGCATCCCGATGGTATCATGATTTTCAATATTAATTTTCGGCTGATAGTCCGCGTCTTCTTTCCACTCTTCCCAATCTTTACGGGAGGCTTCGGTCAATAAGTTTTCTTTTTCAAACCCTTGGTCTAATGCAAACTGTAACGCTCCCTCTCCCACCAGCATCACATGCGGAGATTCTTCTATTACCTTCCGTGCCACCGATATCGGATGTTTTATATGCTGAAGGGCAGCCACAGATCCACATTGTTCAGTCTCATCCATAATGCATGCATCGAGGGTTACAAAGCCATCACGATCAGGATAGCCGCCGTAACCAACCGTGCGAACTTCTGGATCTGCTTCGGGAATCCGGACTCCGGCTTCGACTGCATCCAACGCATTCCCTTCTTTGGATAAGATATTCCAGGCTTTTTCATTGGCCGGTATCCCATGATTCCAAGTGGATATGACAACGGGCTTATTAGTTTTCCTGGAAGTAGTTGGTAGATGCGGTGACCAGTTTGTTAAGGGAGTCAATCCTCCCAGGGCGGACAATTTCAAAAAGTTTTTTCGGCTAATCATATTAAATATGTATCAAATCTTAATTTCTTGGTTAATCAATTTATTTTTATTTCAATATTTTAATCTATCATTTCAGAAACACTTCTGCCTACATCCATACCTATGGCAATTCCCATACCGCTGAGTCCTGCCGCTATATAGCGACAATCATCAATTTGTTCAACAATAGGAGTTTTGGTAGAAGTAAATCCCATAATTCCAGACCATTCGTAGGCGATCTGCCATCCCGGTGGTAATCGCAAAACATCAGATACAAAGCCGATCAGATAATCTTTGATTTGTTTATTGATCCCAAACTGATCGGTCTCTTCCTCTTTAGCTGCAATATTTCGTGCCCCTCCAATCAGTAAACGATTACCGATATTTCGGAAATAAATATAGCCCCGGTCGTAATGAAACGTTCCTTTCCACGGCATTCCATCCTGCTCATCCGTAACTAGTACAAGTCCACGCGCAGGATGAACCTCTATTTCCGAAAGTAACTTCCGGGCAAATCCATTTACAGCCAACAACACATTTCGGGCTTTTATTGTTAAGAAAGAACCTTCCCCATTCTGCAGCTCTACTTCCCCACTGCTCCCTACTTCCTGAACCGGACTATTCCACCCTATCTCAACTCCGGATTCGGAAACCTTTCGAATGAGTTCCTGCATCATCTTACCGGGATGCAATGCCCCTTCCAAACGGTTATAAATAACCGGATATCCTTCTAATTTCCGGGCTTCATACACCCCTTCTTCGTCCAGCAGCTCCGCCAGCCATCCATTAAAACGATCTATTTCGGGTGCCACTTCTTTAAACATTTGCTGTGAACTAAAGAACTCGTACCCTCCACAGGCCTCATAGCCAATCGCTTTCTCACCGAGTGTTTCCTTCAGCAGCTGAAGTCCCTGGTAGCGTCGGCTGATTCTCCGGCCGATATTTTTCTCCGACTCCTTTTCCATATCCGCCAGATGTTCACTAATGGATCCCACACAGGCAAATCCGGCATTACGGGTGCTGGCACCGAGTAGATGTAAGGCC
>JBEPXF010000169.1:0-6750 GCA_041642075.1 Fodinibius sp. | reverse complement strand
CATATAACACTGGCCCTTATCCCACGGACCAACCGACTGAATGGGAAGTTGAAACATTTGACTCTTATGAGGAAGCTTATCATCAGCTGATGCTCGATTTGGTTGCTATTGAGGCTGAATCTATAAGGCTTGCCCAGGGAACGGAAGAAGTGGAAAAGATCCTTGTTACCGGAGGATTTAGTCAAAATGAATTTTTTGTGAGCCTGTTAGCTTCTTTTTTTCCGGATAAAACCGTCTATACGGCCTCATTGCCTAATGCTTCAGCGTTGGGAGCCGCTTTGGTAGTTAATAATATGGCCAATATGGAAAAAGCTGATAAGCTGAATATCAAATCTAAGCTGGGAATGAAGCGCCGTAAACCCGTGGAAGGATTGAACCTTCAGGGGTATTCATGGGAGAAGGCTCCGGCAGACTAAGTAGTAACCAAGCCAATAATTTTGTACTCATGCTACGGACTTGATCGTTTGTTGCAGAATGTAGAGTGCTTGCGGAAAGGTAATTTTTGATGCTTTGTTTAGTCCGTAATTAAGGTTTTCTTTTAATGTCTGGCAGGTCAGGATCAGAAGTGGTATAGCTACAAGAGCTAATATTAGAACGGTTGATTAAAGAGTAATAGAATATGCAAATTTCACTTTTCATAACGTGTTTTAACGATACGCTTTTCCCCGAGACGGGCAGGGCGATGGTGCATTTGCTGGAGCGGTTGGGCCACACGGTGACTTTCCCGATGGAGCAGACCTGTTGCGGACAAATGCATTATAATACCGGCTACCAGGAAGAAACCATCCCGCTGGTACGAAAGTTTGTGGATGTGTTTGAAGGAGCTGAAGCTATTGTAGCTCCATCTGCTTCCTGCGTGGGAATGGTTAAGGAATTTTATCCCAAGGTGGCCGAACGAGCTGATGATAAAGTACTGGCTGAAAAGGTGGATGAATTGATTCAACGAGTATTTGAGCTTTCTCAATTTTTAGTAGAAGAGCTGGGCGTGGAAGATGTGGGAGCGTATTACCCGCATCGGGTCACCTACCATCCGACCTGTCACTCTCTGCGTATGCTGGATGTAGGAGATGCCCCTTTACGATTACTGCGTAATGTTCGCGGACTTGAACTTGTTGAGCTCCCTGATTATGAGCAATGCTGCGGATTTGGTGGAACTTTTGCTGTTAAAAATGCCGAGACCTCTACAGCTATGTTGAGTGATAAAATGTGTAATATTAAGAGTACCGGTGCGGAGGTCTGTACTGCTGCCGACAATTCCTGTCTCATGCATATTGGGGGAGGATTGCAACGACAGAGTTCGGGAGTGGATGCAGTACACCTGGCAGAAATTTTAGCCTCTACGGAATAACAGATATGAGTAAGAAAGTGGAACAGACACCAACATTTGAGGATTCAGCAAAGGCATATCTCGATAATACACAGCTTCGTCGGAATATAGGTCATGCCACACACACCATCCGCGATAAGCGAAAGGATGTCGTTGATGAACTGCCCGACTGGGAAGCGCTCCGTGAAGCCGGAGATGCTATTAAAACGCAAACCATGCGTCACCTGGATAAATATCTGCTTCAATTAGAGGAATCGATACAAGAAGCTGGAGGACAGGTACATTGGGCCCGGGATGCAGAAGAGGCCAATCAGATCATTACCGGGCTGGTCAAAGATAAGAAGGTAAACGAGGCCGTAAAGGTAAAGTCAATAACAACGGATGAGATTGGACTCAACAAAGCACTAGCTGAAGAAGGGATACAGGCTTTGGAAACTGATTTGGCGGAACTTATCGTACAATTGGCCGGAGACGAGCCATCCCATATTTTAGTGCCTGCCATTCATAAAAACCGGGCGGAAATACGCGAACTTTTTAAGGAGAAATTGAATAAAAATGAATTAAGCGACCGTCCGGAAGATCTGGCGGAGGCAGCGCGTCTTTATCTCAGGAAAAAGTTTTTAAATGCTAAGGTAGGCATCAGTGGAGCAAATTTTGCCGTAGCTGAAACGGGAACGGTTGCCGTAGTTGAATCGGAAGGAAATGGACGGATGTGTACGACTCTTCCCGATACCTTGATTACCGTAATGGGTATTGAAAAGGTGATTCCCCGCTGGCGCGATTTTGAAGTGTTCATGCAGCTGCTGCCGCGTTCTTCTACCGCCGAGCGGATGAATCCCTATAATTCCTTTTGGACGGGGGTTACAGAAGGAGATGGTCCGCAGGAATTCCATATTGTATTGCTGGATAACGGGCGGACCAAAGTGCTGGCCGACGAGATGGGTCGTCAGACTCTTAATTGCATCCGGTGCAGTGCCTGCCTGAATGTTTGTCCGGTATATGAACGCACAGGGGGACATGCTTATAATTCTGTATATCCGGGTCCCATCGGGGCAATTCTTACTCCACAGCTCAAGGGATTGGAAGATGAAGGGGTCGCTTCGCTCCCGTATGCATCCAGTCTTTGCGGCGCATGCTATGAAGTTTGTCCCGTCAAGATTAATATTCCGGAAGTACTGGTACATCTGCGCGGCAAAATTGTTGATGAGAAGAAGCGTAACGGTGGATTGAAATCAAAATTTGAACCCGAGCATATAGGGATGAAATTGTTGAGCCGTGCTTTTGCGAATAGCAAAAGATATGAGCGGGCACAGAAAATAGCCCGAAGTGGACAAAAACTTTTTACCGATGAAGGGGTTATTTCAAAATTGCCGGGCTATTTATCTAAATGGACCAATACACGGGATTTGAAGGCTATTCCCGATCAAACATTCAGAGAATGGTGGAGGCAGCGCAATGAATGAAGCTAAACAGGAGATATTAAGCAGGATTGAGGTTGCACTAAAAGATGTGCCGAAAACGGACCAGAAGCCCGATATTTATTCCCAGCAAGATTATCGGCGTCAGGGAGATCGTTCGGCAGACGAAATTGTGGATCTGTTTGTGGAGCGGGTAGCCGAATACAAGGCCACCGTTAAGCGTATTGATGAAAGTGAACTGCAGCAAGTAATGGATGCTTCCTTTGCAGTCCAGGAAGTCAAGAATTTGATTGTTCCGCCGGGCTTTCCTAACGATTGGCTTCCCGATACCATTCATCCACAGCACGACAATCCGGAATCTCCTTTATCTCATGATGAACTGGACCAGTCGGATGGCGTAGTAACAACATGTGCATTGGCAGTGGCACAGACGGGTACGATCATTTTGGATGCTGGAACGGGGCAGGGACGCAGGGCATTAACGCTATTACCAGACTATCACCTGTGCATCGTTCGGGCCGATCAAATTGTAGAATTGGTACCGGAAGGCTTTGCCCGTTTTGAAGAGTCAATTAAAAATGAAGGACCGCCCATAACCTTTATTTCCGGTCCCTCTGCTACTTCTGATATTGAGCTCAGTCGCGTAGAAGGCGTGCACGGCCCCCGCCGTCTGGAAGTATTGGTGCTGAATAACAAGTAAAGCCAATTTGTGGTTAACTTATCGCCCGGTCCAGATGGACATAACCGCCATCTATATGGATAAATTGACCTGTAGTATGGGATGAACGTTCGGAGAGTAGGAAGAGGATCGTATCTGCAATTTCAGCTGGCTCAGTCATTCGTTGCTTAAGGGGAATCTTTGATGTAATTGATGCTTTCTTTTGCTCTGGTTCATCAAATGTGTCGAGCCACTTTTGATAACCCGGAGTGAATGATTCCGCAATAACGATGGCATTTACCCGAATCTCATGTTCTCTAAGGTCGAGAGCCCATTCACGGGTTAAAGCCAGTACACCTCCCTTTGCAGCTGCATAGCCGGAAGTACCGCCCTGACCGGTCAGAGCAACTTTGGATGCAATGTTAATAATAGGACCTCCCGATTCCTTGAGATGGGGAAGGGCTCGCTTAGTAACAGCAAAAAAATGAGCTAAATTAAGCTTTAGAGAGTCAATAAATTCATCATAGGATCCATTCAGCCCTACACCATCATTCACACCCAGATTATTTACTAGCCCTTCAATTCTTCCATACTGTTCGATTGTCTTGTCAACGGCTTTTTGGCAATCTTCTTTTTTGGTTAAATCTGCCTGAATAAAGAAAGCCTCCTTCCCCTTATTTTTGAGGTCCGCTTCCAATTCTTTACCGCGGGAATGTTTGTCGATAATGATCGGAATGGCCCCTTCCTCGGCGAGGTGGCGGACGGTAACTTCGCCAATGCTGCCAGACATTCCTCCCCCGCCGGTAACAATTATTATTTTGTCAGTTAGATCTAACTCCATGCTACTAAATATTTTCCGGGGATTAAGCTTTTACAATTGGATTGTTTAATTCTCCAATGCTGCTAATACGGGTGCGAACCGTATCTCCGGGTGTTAAATAAATGGGAGGCTTGCGGCTGAATCCCACACCCTGAGGCGTTCCGGAAGCAATAACATCACCGGCTTCCAGGGTAAAGGAATGCGAAAGTCGGGATACCAGATCCGCCACACCAAAAATCATATCCCGGGTGTTGGCCTGCTGCAAGGTATCGCCATTTACACTACAACTGATCTCAAGGCTTTGGGGATCAGCCACTTCATCAGCCGTAAGAATAACCGGACCCATAGGGCAAAAAGTATCCAGTGATTTACCACGAACCCATTGCTCATCACTAAACTGCAGGTCGCGAGCGGATATATCATTGATTACCGTGTATCCAAAGACGTGGGAAAGAGCCTCCTCCGGAGCAATATTTTTGGCTTTCTTGCCAATGACAATCCCAAGCTCTACTTCGTAGTCTACTTCCTGTGTGAGATTAACCGGAATTTGGATCTCATCCGTGGGCCCGACAATCGAGCTGGTAAATTTTGTAAAGACGAGCGGAGTATCGGGTACTTCCATCTTAGATTCGGATGCATGATCCAGGTAATTCAGTCCGATAGCAACAATCTTTGGTGGACGTGAGATGGGGGCTGCAAACTGGTTTTTGTCTACCGTTTGTCCACTGCCCGAGTATTCCTGTAATTGTTCATTTAGTTGATCTAAAGTATCATCTTCAGTTTGGATCAGTTCCATTAAAGAGCCGTTAAACCCTAATTCATTTAATGCTATAGTCTTATCGTTAGTAATGGCAACAGCCTGTCCGTCTTTTAGTGTAGTTAATTTCACAGATCAAAAAGTTTTTGTATTAAAAAGTTGCTTCATAGTTAATTTTTTGTTAAGAAACATGCAAATATTTGTTTCCCTTTCCTTTTTTGGTTGTTTGAATTTATTTGGGTTAAATTTTGATAAAGTATTAAAACCTATATTAATAACTAGATTTTGAGATGATAAAAAAAATTGATGCCCACCAGCATTTTTGGAAATATGACAAAGAAAAGCACGCCTGGATCGATGATAGTATGTCCGTATTGCAACAGGACTTTATGCCACCCGATCTAAAGTCGCATCTTGAAGAGCAAAATATAGATGGTTGTATAGTGGTACAGGCCGATCAATCAGAAGAAGAAACAGATTTTTTACTTCGTCTTGCGGAGGAATATGCCTACATAGCCGGAGTTGTTGGCTGGCTGGATATTAAGGAACCTGAGCTTGGGGAGGCACTTGAAAAATACAGCTCTTATGAAAAATTAAAAGGATTGCGTCATGTTGTTCAGGATGAGCCGGATGATTTTCTGCTTCAATACGATTTCTGCAGAGGAATTAGTTTTCTTAAAGAATATAACCTGAGGTATGATATTCTAATTTATGAACACCAACTGCCTTCGGCCGTTAAATTTGTTGAAAAATTTCCCGACCAGTCGTTTGTGCTGGATCATATTGCAAAACCCAGGATAGCGGAAGGTGAAATTGAGAGTTGGAGACAGGGGATTAAAGAGCTGGCTCAACATCCCAAAGTATATTGTAAACTTTCTGGAATGGTCACCGAAGCGGACTGGAATAGCTGGCAAGAAGAGGATTTTAAACCTTATTTGGATGTCATCTTTGAGGTCTTTGGAGCGGACCGGCTTATGTTTGGATCCGACTGGCCTGTATGTACTCTTGCGGCAGGCTATGGCGATGTATGCTCAATAGTAAATGAGTATATTACATCCTGTTCTATCGAAGAACAGGAGATGATTTTGGGAGGGACTGCACAACAGTTTTATAATCTTTAGAATAGGCCGTTTTTGAAATGAGAGCAATCTATTACTGACTACTATTATGTTTTTTTATATAGTCCGTTGGCGTCATGCCTTTGATATCTTTAAATCTTCGATTAAAATTTGAGACGTTATTGAATCCCGATCGGTAACAGATCTCAGATATGTTGTAGCGTTTCTCAATTAAGAGTTTGCAGGCGAATCCAATACGAATTTCATTCAGGAATTGAGTAAATGTTTTTTTATTTGTCCGTTTGAAATATCGACTAAAAAAAGAAGGATTCATGTTTACATGAGAGGCAACTTCCTGCAGACTGATACTCTGAGTGAAGTTTTTCATGACATATTCCAGCACTTTCATCATTCTTTTATCATTTTGTTTGGCAAAGGCTTGTATAAAACCCGGACTTGAAAGCAGCTCGTAATTTTGTTGTTCAGCCAGTAATCTTAACACATCCAGGATTTTGAGATATCGTTCAAGACCCTGAAGGTAGAACATCGCATCTATCATGGCTATCACTCTGTAGTTGGATGCAGAATCATTGAATTTTATTCCTCTTTTGGCACGGATAAAGAGTTGGAGAATCATTTCCATTTCGGGGAGAGAGGAAAGTATATCCGGAAAGTTTTTATTGAAATGTAGGACCTGGGCACGAGCTTTAAG
>JBEPXF010000168.1:1545-6753 GCA_041642075.1 Fodinibius sp. | reverse complement strand
CACGGGCACAGGAAGTGCTCTTTTTTAGTCACTGCCGCAGTCGTTATAAATATGGTGAAGAACAGCGGAAAAGGCGTTCCCGCTTCTTAGACGAGGTAAGTTCTGATGTGGTACGGACCGAAACTGGATCCTCAATAAAACAAGATAAGGATCGGTTTTCTGACAAAGGTAGTTCCTCCTCTCAAAACGGAGATACCCGAATTGAATATGACTGGAAGAAACCACTTTATAAAAAGAAGAATCGTTCTTCTAATAATACTCAGGTATATTATGACAATCCCGATGAAGATCCATTTCAAGTAGGAGCAAAAGTGGAACATAATATTTTCGGTCCGGGTAAAATCATAAGTAGAAGTGGTGAAGGTGAAAAGACCAAAGTGGTTATCTACTTTAAAGAACGGCAACAGCGTAAAACATTAATGCTTCGCGTAGCAAAACTCAGGGTTATCGGTTAGCCTATAGGGCGATATTGATATAATAGATGAAAAGTAACTTGCTCATAGAAACGATCAAAAAAAGCATGCGTATCGCTGGATGGGCTCTGCTTGCTATGGCTTTTACCCATACGCTCAATGCCCAGCCCTCTCTTACATCAAATAATATGGGGCTCAATGGCGGCGGCATTGCATATTTTAGCGGAAGTGAATCGGCATTCAGCAATCCAGCTAATCTAATGCTTCCCAATCGTCCGGGTTCAATGCATTTAAGTATTGGGCAAGCGGCATTGCATATTAATCCGATCCTTTCTTCAAATACTGTTTCAGGGCATTTCACCAATTTTCGAAACCGGTATCGGCCCTACATCCCAAAATATGTTGATATAAATTCCTCCCGGCGCAATAAAATCCTGGAAAAACATTTTCCGGGACAAGAATTAAAAGCCAATACTCCTTCACGAGCTGAGGTAATGCTGGGAGGAATCCATTGGTATAAAAATGACTACGCGATTTCAATTGCCTTGCGTGCGCGTATTGCTTCCCGAATTACTACCGGAAGAGGATGGTATGATGCGAACTTCATAGGCCAAAATGATCGGCCCGTCCGGGACTTTACCTTATCTCAACAGCAAAGTGAGCTTTATGAACTTTCCTTCGGCTATGCACAGGATTTCACCTTTGTAAACGGATTAATGCCTGGATTAAGCAAACTCTACATCGGACTCGCTCCAAAATTAGTGGTAGCCGGCCCTCAATTTGACGCCCGCTATCATGCCCGTTATTATGATGATGGAATAAATACCCAAGCAAATCCATTTACTTCTGAATTTAACCTGCAAAGCACTGGCCGTTTTAGTGATGCCATCCATTCATATATGCAATCCGGAAATCCCCGACAGGCGATACAAGATAATTTTGGCAGCTATCGTTTTGAACTAAGCGGGTTGGGATTGGGATTTGATTTCGGACTCAATTATGTCATCCCTCTTAGTGATGAAGGATTTTCACAGCGTATGGAAGGTATTCCCAAAAAATCCCTGCGTATTGCACTATCTCTTACTGATATTGGTGTACTGCGTCAAACGGAACAACCACTTACCATTAATACACCTGGAGACACCACCATTGCCCAGCAACAATCCCCCTTAAACGAAATGTTTATTGGGTCTGGCGGCCAATATATCAATCAACTTCACCAAGCTAAATCTTTACCTAACCCGTTTTTGAGCGCTGAAGAGACATCCGAGGAAGCCTACTCAACCATGCTACCCACTTCCGTTAATGCGGGTATATTAGTTGACTTATCTACCGTTAAATTTATTGGAGACCTTACCCTTGGACTCGATAATAGTGCCTTTACATCCAAAAATTTGTCGGTCTATCTCGGAATGGAAGCCAGACCACTTGAAAAAATACCTTTACGAATGGGAACCAGATTAGCTTCAAATATGCCTCTGCAAGTAGGCTTTTCAACCGGATTAGAAACAAAATACTGGGATTTCACCCTTGGTTCTCAAGCATTAATTTATCCCCAGTCTCAACAAGCAGCCCTGGCCGGTGGAGCGATCGGTGGACTACAGTTCCATTTCTGATAATTCAATTTCTGCCAAGCTGTCAATTAATACTCTATATTCTCCAACTTTTTGTTATTTTGCCAGTATCCATGACTAATTGGTAGGTGGTAGCATCTTGGCTCTTTATTTGCACTTTATTGTTTCCAATAATAAAACTTTGATTTAAAACCTTAGCATACATGAAGGAAATGTTCAAAAACATGGTCAATTTTGAAGACATTGACGAGCAGTTCGACGATTTTGAACAGGCTATTCCTCTTATGTCGGAAGAGGAAGAAAAAGAATTAACACAGTCTGAAATCCCCGACGAACTCCCAATTCTACCACTTAAGAATACGGTCCTTTTCCCCGGTGTAGTAGTACCCATTACCGTTGGGCGTGACCGATCCCTCAAATTAGTAAAGGAAGCATATGAGGCTGACAAGACAATTGGAGTAGTCAGTCAAAAAAATGAGGAGGATGAAGATCCAAATGAAAAAGATCTGTACGAAGTGGGGACAGTAGCCCAGATTTTAAAGCTCATTAAGATGCCTGATGGCAGTAAAAGTATTGTCATCCAAGGCAAAACAACCTTTAAAATTGAGGAGTTTCTTCAAAAAGACCCCTTTTTTAAAGCCATTGTTGAGCCCTATCGTCAGGAAATGGATTTGGAAGGAGTAGAGCTCGATGCCTCTATCCGATCTGTAAAAGAGACGGCAAGCAAAATTGTAAACCTCTCGCCGAATATACCTTCGGAAGCTTCTATTGCAATTAATAACATCAGCAGTCCTACTTTTCTGCTGAACTTTATATCTTCGAATCTCAACGTCTCCACCAATGAAAAGCAGGAAGTGCTGGAAATTCGAACTTTTTCCACGCGTATGGAGCGCGTTATGGAATTTCTTAATAAAGAACTCCAGGTATTAAATCTCAGTGAAGAGATACGCACGAAGGTAAAATCTGACATAGACGATCAGCAGCGTGACTTCTATCTTCGCCAGCAAATGAAAGCTATTCAGGAAGCTTTGGGGGAGGATGGAGAGCATCAGGAAATTGACAAACTTCGGAAGCGAGCCAAAGAAAAGAACCTTCCTGAAGAAGCCCAGGAAACAGTAGAAAAGGAAATTACGCGACTAGAGCGTACCCCTAACTCTTCACCCAACTACGGTGTTATTCACAGCTATATTGAGTGGATTCTTGATCTGCCATGGGATAAATATTCCGACGACAATCTTGACTTAAAGAATGCTCAGAAAGTACTGGATGAAGACCATTACGGACTCGAAAAGGTTAAAAAACGTATTGTTGAATATCTCGCAGTACTTAAGCTCAAAAGCGACATGAAAGCGCCTATTCTCTGTTTCTACGGACCTCCTGGTGTGGGTAAGACTTCACTCGGAAAATCAATTTCCCGTGCTTTGAACAGAGAATTTGAGCGCTTTAGCCTGGGAGGAATACATGACGAAGCAGAAATTAGAGGCCACCGCCGGACGTATATTGGCGCACTGCCAGGTCGCATCTTACGTTCAATGAAGAAAGCCGGAACCGGTAATCCTGTTATCATGCTGGATGAAATTGATAAGGTTGGATCTGATTATAGAGGCGATCCCACCTCTGCCCTGCTTGAAGTACTCGATCCGGAACAGAACGACAGCTTTGCAGATAATTATCTGGAGTTAGAATACGATCTTTCAAAAGTTCTGTTTATTGCAACGGCTAACTCGTTGGATACCATCCCGGCCCCGTTGCGTGACCGTATGGAGATTATAAGCATCAGCGGTTACACGCTTCAGGAAAAAACTGAGATAGCCAAAGAGCATCTTATTCCCAAGCAAATTAAAGAAAATGGCCTGAAAGAAGATCAAATTAAGCTTACTCACCAGGGTATTCAAAAAATCATTGAGGAATATACCCGCGAATCTGGTGTAAGATCATTAGAACGCCAGATTGGTTCGGTTTGCCGGGGTGTAGCTGCTAAAATTGCTACCGGTGATGAAGGTCCCCATAAAGTAGGCGTAAACGAGCTACAAGATTACCTTGGTAAGAGAAAGTATTTCTCTGAAGTAGCTGAACGAACTAAAGTACCAGGCGTTGCTACAGGTCTGGCATGGACGCCTTATGGTGGCGATATCCTCTTTATTGAGGCCAGTGTATCCAAAGGCAGTGGTAAGCTGCACATAACAGGACAGCTTGGCGACGTGATGAAAGAATCAGCCATGCTGGCCATGTCATATCTAAAAGCAAATTCTGATGAATTGAATATCCCTGAAGAGGCTTTCAAATACTGGGATCTTCACATTCATGTCCCCAAAGGTGCTGTTCCAAAGGATGGGCCTTCGGCAGGTGTTTCTATTTTTTCGGCGGTAGCGTCAATCTTTACACAGCGTAAAGTAAAAGGAACGCTGGCTATGACCGGTGAAATTACACTCCGCGGTTTAGTGCTCCCTGTCGGTGGCATCAAAGAAAAAGTGCTTGCGGCCAAACGCGCGGGCATTGAAAAAGTACTGCTGCCGGAGAAAAATGAAAAAGATGTAGCAGAAATTGACAAGGATGTTCTGGGAGACCTTGAGGTGGAATATCTAGAACGAATGGACCCCCTGCTGGATATTGTGCTCGAAAATGAACCGGTTATGAACCCTGCCGACCGCTTTAAAGTTAGCGAAGAACACAAAAACCGGAATAATAATACTTCTAAAGAGGAAGATTCTACCGAAGAAACGATTATTATGGATTAAAATGATTTCTCATAGTAAAACAAATATTATAGAAGTCACCTCGATTAATCGGGGTGACTTTTTTATGTTGAAGCAATCATAATAAAAGCAAACTGCCTTTGACACACCGCGGACGAATCGTACAATCAACCGGCCAATGGTATGAAGTGGCTTATGAGGAAGGAGATAACAGCCAAACCATTAGTTGTCGCCTCCCCGGACGCTTTCGGCTCGAAAATCACAAGCTTACCAACCCCATTGCAGTCGGCGACTATGTGCACTTTTCCAGAAACGATGATGGCTCCGGAAGCATTGAAGAAATTGAGGACCGGCAAAATTACCTAATCCGAGAATCAACCCACCATCAGAAAGGCAACCAGATTCTGGTTGCCAACATTGATTGTGCCTATGTGGTACAGTCTATCAAAATGCCAAACATAAAGCGAGGGTTTTTAGATCGATTTTTGGTAACCTGTGAAGCTTACCAAATTCCGGCTCGCATCA
>JBEPXF010000168.1:0-1535 GCA_041642075.1 Fodinibius sp. | reverse complement strand
CTATAATGTACTGCTTACCAGCATTAAAGACGAGGAATCGTTGGATAGACTTAAAAATGATCTAAAAAGTAAAACTTCTGTTTTTGTTGGTCCTTCTGGTGTAGGGAAAACAAGCTTGCTTAACCATATTGAACCCTCCATCAACAGAAAGGTAGGAGCCGTATCTCACTATAATGAAAAGGGAGTGCATACTACCACTTTTGCCAAGCTTCTCCCCTTGCAGCTGGGCGGCTACCTGGTGGATACACCGGGACTCCGTGAATTTGGGCTGGTTAACATCGAGCCATGGGAGCTCTCCCTGTTTTTCCCAGAAATGCTCGAATTCAGGCAGCAATGTAAATTCAATAACTGCACACACAGCCACGAACCCGGTTGCGGCGTCATGGAGGCATTTGAAGAGGGACATATCCATCCTGACCGCTATGACTCTTACCTAAACATCTTAGATTCCCTGGAAAACGATTAACTGCCCAATAATTCTTCTACCTTCACTTGGGTGGCCAAATACAATTTCCCTGAGAAAGCCTGTCTATTTTAAACCTGCTATTATCCTTAAGGATTTACTTTTTTAAATTCCTTCAAAATTCTGATATTACCAAGTATTAGATATTTTTAATGATTCACCTACAGGATTAAAATTTTCCCCAGCTTTTATATCCCATGAAAAGAAAACTAATATTATTACTCGGAGTATTATTTTTAACTGGAACATCCTCTGCCCTTGCACAATTTAGCGATATTGGAGACGCGCTAAGGGCCGGCGCCGAAGATGCTGAAAAAGTTACCAGAGCATATCTAAAACCTATTCCATCGGGATTGGGAGCTGATATTAATTCCGGATGGGCTACTTCTGCTAAACCTCATAGCACCCTTGGATTTGATATTCAGGTCCGAGGTGCGCTTTCTTTTATTCCGGGAGACGATCAGTCATTTGATTTAAATGATCTTAACCTCGATAAGTTAAAGGCGGCTGATCCTTCAAATACTATTAGTCCCACAGTAGGTGGCAATAACGAATTAGGCCCGGAAGTCATTGTTGAAGATGACGGGAATGAAGTGGCACGGTTTAACTTACCCGAAGGCTCAGGTTACTCATTTGTACCAGCTCCAATGGTCCAGGCGGGAGTAGGTATTATTAGAGATACCGACTTAATAGTGCGATATGTTCCGAAAATATCGGTCGGTAGTGACGGTGATTTCAATATGACCGGGTTTGGCGTGAAGCATGGTATCAATCAATGGCTACCGGGCGGTAACCTCCTCCCCGTTAACCTTTCCGTGCTTGCTGGCTATACGAATATCAATTTGGATATGAACTTCGATCTGAAGCCTGAACCCGGTGCTATTCCCAATCCTGAAAATCCGGATGCAGCTGCCGCTAATTTCGAAAACCAGCAGGGCAATGCCAGTATTAATACCTTCACCATTAAAGCTCTGGCGGGTAAAGACCTTCCTTTTATATCATTGTATGGAGGCGTAGGCTATGAAACCTCAGCATTCAATATGGATGTAGCCAGATCTGAAGAGCGTCGTGT
>JBEPXF010000167.1:0-6759 GCA_041642075.1 Fodinibius sp. | reverse complement strand
GGCTCCCTTCACTTCGATATCAAGCAAGGGAAAATACCCAGATTCCACTAACTTATCAACTTCTGATTGTAAAGTGCCATATCGGTTTCCATTGTAGATTTCCCACTCTAGGAAATGTCCTTTTTTAATTCTACTTTTGAATTCTTCATCAGTAAGGAAATAATAATCTTCCCCATTTTTTTCTCCCTTACGCGGGGGGCGAGTTGTAGCTGATACAGAAAATATAATGGAGGAGTAATCCTTCAGCATGCGTTTTGCCAGTGTCGTTTTTCCGGCACCGCTTGGGGCCACAAGGATGATAACTTTGCCTCGGTCTGTATTAGTTGTATTACTCAACGTTCTGCACCTGTTCCCTGATTTGCTCCAAACTCTCTTTGGCCTGTACAATATGCTGTGATATTTCTGAATCGTTGGCTTTAGAGCCAATAGTATTGATTTCCCGATTAATTTCCTGACTCAAAAAGTTAAGTCTTCGACCCACTGACTCTTCATTCTTAACGGCCTTTCGAAAGAATTTAATATGGGACTGGGTTCGGACAATTTCTTCAGTAATATCCATTTTATCAACCAGTACCGCCACTTCCATTTCCAGGCGATCTTCATCTAATTTGTCACTTTCCACAAGTTCATCAATCCGTTCCAGTAGTTGATTTCTGGTTTCTTTCGCTCGGCCATTGGTTATCTCTAATACGGTGTCCAACTTTTCTTCGATATCATTAATTCGTTGCAGAAGATCGTTTTCTAACTGTGTTCCTTCTTGCCGGCGCATATCCATGAGCATGGTTAACGCTTTTCGAGTAGCTTTTTGGGTTAGCTCCCAAATCAGTTGCTGAGTTTCCTCATCTTCTTCTCTCGATTCAAAAAGATCATTGAACTGCATTAAGTCGGAAAGCCTAATGGATTCATCTATGCCCGCAGCATCACTTAACTCTTTAAGCATTTCCTTATAACCACGAACCAGTTTTTTATTGAAAGTTACTTCTGGCTTCCCGGTATTAGCCTTATCAATTCGAATATTTACATTGACTTTTCCTCGCTCCAGGAATTGCTGAAGAAGTTCCTTGAATTCCAGCTCCTGTTCCTGAATGATTTTTGGTAATCTAAGCGAAATATCAAGGTATCGGCTATTGACTGTTTTTAGTTCAACCATCACCGAAATGCCTTCCGATGAGGCCTCGCCCCGACCAAAGCCCGTCATGGATGTAATCATAAGAAATTGGATAAAGATTTAGGAAAATGCCTGAACCTAAAATAATAAAGTAAGTCGGCGAACAAAATATTATTGAACGGCATTTACAACTTGATCTGCCAGTTCCTTGGCTTCTTCCACCGATGGGCCTTCAGAATATATCCTGATAATTGGTTCGGTATTGGATTTGCGTAGATGTACCCACCCGTTTTTAAAATCTATTTTAACACCGTCAGTTATATCCGGATTGTATTTTTTAAATATTTTTTTGGCTTTGCTCAGAATAGCATTTCCGTCAACATCAGCCAGTTTCATTTTGCTTTTTCGTATTTTATAATCAGGGAGAGAATTCCGGTATTCATCAGCTGTAATGTCTCGTTCGGCTAACATTTGCAGAATCATTGCGATCCCAACCAGGGCATCACGTCCATAGTGCAGATCCGGATTGATAACCCCGCCGTTTCCCTCACCTCCGATAACAGCATCCATTTCCTGCATTTTTTTGACAACATTAATTTCTCCAACTGCTGAACGGTGGCATTTTACGTCGTACTTATGTGCGATATCCTCGGAAACTCTTGAGGACGAGAGGTTCGTTGCACAGGCTCCCTTTTTCTTATCCAGCAAAAAGTCGAAAGCAGCAGCCTGTGTATATTCTTCTCCAAATAAGTTCCCCTTGTCAGAAACAATCGCCAGCCGATCGGAGTCAGGATCAGTAACAAATCCTATATCACATTTTTTTTCTTTGACCAGTTTACAAATATCGTCTAGATGTTCGGGCAGCGGTTCCGCTTCATGAGCAAAAAGTCCGCTCGGTTCTTCATTAATGGCTTCAACAGTGTTAACGCCCAGCGCTTTCAACAGCTTAGGTAAACTAACAGCTCCGGTACCATTCACCGGATCGATAGCGACTGAAAAATCTTTGGAGGCAATGAGATCGGGATCAATATAGGATAGGTCCAGTATCTTTTGGATGTGATAGTCCAGCAGATCCGGATCTTCTGTCGCCGAGCCGATTTGGTCAAATTTTTTGTAGGAGTAGGACTGCTTTTTGCTGATGTCAATAACGTCATTACCTTGATCGGCATCCAGAAATTCACTTTTGCTGTTAAGCAGCTTCAGGGCATTCCATTCCTCGGGATTGTGGCTGGCCGATATAATGATTGCGCCGTCAGCCTCATGTTTTAACACACCCATTGCTACGGTGGGAGTAGGCACCACACCTACTTTAATGACATCACAACCTACCGATTGTAAAGTAGCGCAGACGATATCTTCGCATATCTGTCCCGTAACGCGGGTATCTCGGCCGACTACAATTTTTCCGCCGCCGGTCCAATGACCAAAAGCAGCTGTAAATTGGGTTAAGTTTTCTGGTGTTAAATCAGTTCCAAAAACGCCCCGGATGCCCGAGACTGAAATCATTAATGACATTTTCAGTAATTAGTTATTTGAGTGATCATGAATTTAGAGAAGCAGTTAGCAAGTGTATTTACTGGTTACTGCCTTTCAGGTTTCCAGCTTTCTTCACGAGATCCTGCATGTTTATTTTCAAAACGTGCAATCACAAAGAGAAAATCCGACAGCCGGTTGAGAAACTTGATTGTTAAATCAGAAATTTCGTCTGTCTGCTGACAGGCTACAGCCGCCCGTTCGGCACGCCGACATATCGTGCGAGATACATGAAGAGTAGCCCCGGGTTGAGAGCCACCTGGCAGGATAAAGTTTTTCAGGGGATCAAGTTCTTCTTCCATATCGTCTATGGCATCTTCCAGAAAATCCACATCTTCCTGGGAAATCCTGTTTATGCGTGTTTTAGAGGATGGAGGAGTCGCTAAATCTGCGCCAAGGACAAATAATAATTCCTGTACTTTCTTCAAAAGTGTCGTTCCTGCATCAGAAAGTTTGTAGCTGGCAGCTAATCCTACAAATGAATTGAGTTCATCCACCGTTCCGTAGGCCCGAATGCGTTCATTAGATTTCGAAACTCGCTGCCCGCCGAACAGGGAAGTATCGCCTGAATCTCCCTTTTTAGTATATATCTTCATAATTTTGTGAAGGTAATAAAATGAAATTTAAATTACAGAGTATACAGAAAATTATAAGGTTTAATACGATTGGAATTATTCTTTCGAAGGTAATGTCACAAAACCATCTCCTTTCTTGACGGCTTTTATGTCCTGATGTTCCAGTTTAGTAAGTTTTTCCCATAATTGTTCCGCCTCTTTTGCCCGACACGCTATGTCAAGTGTGACTTTCTCCAAGTATTGTGCCTCAATTTCTTTCAGGTCAAAACTATTTTTTAGCTGATCTATTTGCGCCTGTCTGTGATAAGGATAGGTGATTTGAAAATTACGGGTGGGGATCAGTGGAAGCAACTCCGCTTTGTCCAAGCACAGTCTAGCTGAATGTCCATACGACTGTATAAGTCCTGATTTCCCCAATTTCGTACCACCATAATATCGCACGACGATGCAGCCGCAGTTAACTGCATTATATGATTTCAGCTGATTCAGAATAGGAAGGCCTGCCGTTCCGTTTGGCTCTCCGTCGTCCTGCGCAAATTCTTCAATATCGTTGGGATTTATCCGCCATCCGTAACAGTGATGGGTTGCATCCGGATATTTTGATTTTATTTCATCTAGTTTATTCTCGAACTGGCTAATTGTAACGGCAGGGAAAAGATAGCCGATGAATTTGGACCCTTTTTCCCGAAAAGATGTTTTATTGGTTTTCTGAACCGTTTTCAATGCTGGAATGTATTACGCTCGTTAGAAACTTGACAATAAATTATGAACAAATAACCAATTATCAATTTATATTTATGTCTGTCAATTTAGAATATTTCTGAATAAGATCTTTATCTCATATAGGTTGTCCTATGTCTTGCCTTTTTATCCATTTCGCCACATCTTCCATCCCTTGGTAACAGATCCGAACGTTGGTGTAAATGGACGGATAAACGGTACTTTTAACCATTAATATTAGTGATGGCATCAATTCTGAAAGCGCTAAAGTCGCAGGTTGGTAGAAAAATATTAACAGGTATTACTGGTGTTGGCTTAATTGTGTTTATTATTTTCCATTTAGCCACCAATCTTCAGGTGTTTGGAGATGCATATGCCTTTAACGAAGCAGCCCATGCACTCGAAAGTATGGGTTGGCTTTTGTATATCCTTGAAGCTGGTTTGGCAATAGCTTTTTTGTTGCACGCTTATATTGGTATTTCAATTTGGTGGAATCGTCGAAAAGC
This sequence comes from Fodinibius sp., assembly GCA_041642075.1. Classification (GTDB taxonomy): domain Bacteria; phylum Bacteroidota; class Rhodothermia; order Balneolales; family Balneolaceae; genus Fodinibius. The sequence continues at coordinate 2,317 of JBEPXF010000167.1, read as the reverse complement.
ACGTCCCGAAGGCTATGAAAAGTATCAAACAAAGGGCGGACCCAGTCACCAAACCTGGGCAGCCCGATCGATGATTTTTACCGGTATTGTTTTACTGGTTTTTCTGGTGATCCATATTGATACCTTTAAATTTGGGGCAACAGAGATGGTTACCTTGCCCAGTGGTGAAGAGGCCAGAGATCTGAAAGGATTGATGATTTCAACATTTCAGCAGCCTATTTGGGCTTTCGGGTATACAGCTGTTATGCTATTACTTGGATTCCATCTGGGACATGGATTTTGGAGTGCATTTACCTCCTTGACGATGAAACACAATAAATATTCAGCTCTTATTTATACTGTTGGTGTTATATTCGCCATTTTAATGGCGGTTGGCTTCCTGATTATTCCTCTTTATATCTATTTTGGCGGAGGCTGTGAAGCAGCTCTTATTCAATGCCAATAATTATTTTGTAAATCCACTATTAGACTTATGAAATTAGACTCAAAAGTACCTGAAGGACCATTAAAACAAAAATGGTCTAATCATTTGCAAGATATAAAACTGGTTGCCCCTAATAATAAACGCAAACACGATATTATTGTCGTTGGTACCGGTTTGGCCGGAGGATCTGCGGCAGCAAGTTTGGCGGAGTTAGGATATAACGTCAAGAGCTTTTGCATTCAGGATTCTGCACGTCGTGCTCACAGTATTGCAGCACAGGGAGGAATTAATGCAGCAAAAAACTATCCCAATGATGGCGATACGATTTGGAGGCTGTTTTATGATACGATAAAAGGAGGAGATTATCGTTCTCGTGAATCCAATACCTATCGCCTTGCAGAGATATCCAATGAAATTATTGATCAGGCCGTAGCACAGGGAGTTCCATTTGCCCGGGAGTATGGGGGATTATTGGCGAATCGTTCGTTTGGAGGTGCCCAGGTTTCCAGAACATTTTATGCTCGGGGCCAAACTGGTCAGCAGTTACTGTTGGGGGCTTACCAAGCGATGATGCGTCAGGTGCATGAAGGTAAAATTGAAATGCATACCCGTCACGAAATGCTGGATTTGGTTATCGCGGATGGAAAGGCGCGGGGAATTGTAACCCGTGATTTGGTTTCCGGTGAAATCCAACGCTGGATGGCCGATGCTGTTGTACTGGCCAGCGGGGGATATGGAAATGCGTTTTATCTTTCTACTAATGCGAAGAATTCAAATGTTACTGCGGCATGGCGCTGTCATAAGCGGGGAGCTGCCTTTGCGAATCCCTGCTATGTGCAGATCCATCCAACTTGTATACCCGTATCGGGGGATTATCAATCCAAACTCACCTTAATGAGTGAGAGTTTGCGTAATGACGGGCGTGTTTGGGTACCGGAAAAGAAAGGAGATGATCGACATCCCAACGATATCCCTGATGAAGAACGATATTATTACCTGGAAGAAAAATATCCTGCCTTTGGTAATCTGGTACCGCGTGACGTTGCTTCTCGAAATGCCAAGATTGTTTGTGATGAGGGCATGGGCGTTGGTCCCACTGGACGTGCCGTTTATTTGGATTTCCGGGATGCTATTGAACGGGAAGGCCGTCAGAGCATATCCGAGAAGTATGGTAACCTTTTTGAGATGTATGAAAATATTACGGGTGATAATCCCTATGAAGAGCCGATGCGGATTTTCCCGGCAGTACATTACACGATGGGCGGCTTGTGGGTGGACTATAATCTGATGAGTACCATCCCCGGACTTTTTGTAGCTGGAGAGGCTAATTTTTCTGATCATGGGGCCAACCGATTAGGTGCCAGTGCTCTTATGCAGGGACTTTCTGACGGTTATTTTATTATCCCATACACTGTTGGTAATTATTTGGCCGATACTGAATTAGGGGAAGTGGATACAAAACATGAAGCTTTTGATGAAGCGGCCAAAAATGCACAGGGACACATTGATAAGCTGTTAAATGTTCAGGGAGATAAGAGTGTGATCGAATATCACCGTGAACTCGGACAGATAATGTGGGATAAAGTTGGAATTTCGCGGAGTGAGGAAGGACTTAGACAGGCTGTGGAAGAAATAAGGGCTTTGCGTGAAGACTTTTGGCAGAATGTTCGTGTACCGGGAGAGGCCGCCAATTATAACAAATATTTGGAGTTTGCGGGCCGTGTAGCTGACTTCCTTGAGCTTGGTGAACTGATGGCGGAGGACGCGCTTCATCGTGATGAATCGGCGGGCTGTCACCTTAGGGAGGAGCACCAAAGTGAAGAAGGTGAAGCCCTGCGAAACGATGAGGAGTATTCTTATGTGGCTGCTTGGGAGTTCAAAGATATCAATGGA
>JBEPXF010000166.1:0-6813 GCA_041642075.1 Fodinibius sp. | reverse complement strand
GTGTTTCGGATTTAGATGGGGATAGTCGCCTTGATCTTCTGGGTTTAAATGAAGAAAATCAGAGTTTGGCTCTTAAAAATAGCGGAAATAGTGATTATAAGGGTCGAATATTACAGCCTCGTGTAGCACGGCAGTCGGGCGATCGACGCATAAACTCTTTCGGAATAGGAGGAGAGGTTGAAAGCCGGTCAGGATTGCAATACCTAAAACAACCAATTACACAGCCATGGGTACACTTGGGTCTGGGGAATTACGAAGAAGCGGAGGTCGTTCGGGTGAATTGGCCCAATGGCACAACACAGGCAGAATTCGCAGAGTTAGGATTTGATTCCCAGATATTAAATGAACAGATTTTAAAAGGATCATGTCCATGGATAATGACTTATAACGGGGAACAGATGCAATTTGTAACGGATTTCTTATGGCGTACGGCTCTGGGACTTCGTATTAACAGGCAGGGAGTTAGCCAAGTGATCCATAGCATAGACTGGGTAAAGATTGAAGATGATCAGTTGAAACCCAAAGACGGATATTATGATATCCGGATTACGGCAGATTTATGGGAAACTCACTATTTTGACCATGTCTCACTAATGACCGTAGATCATCCCGAGGATGTTGAAGTATTTGTAGATGAACGATTTAAGCTTCCAGCACCTGACCAAAAGTTATATCCTATGCGGGATATAACTCCTGTCCATGCTGCGACTGACTGGAATGGCAATGATGTGACAGCCAAGATTAGAAAAAAGGAGGGTGAATATGTTGATGGACTTCCGCTTACTTCTTACCAGGGAGTAACTGAAGAACATTATCTTGAGGTGGACTTAGGGCAGGAGGTACCCACAGAAGAGAAGATTAAGCTCATTGCTGCGGGCTGGGTCTATCCAACAGATACGTCTATCAATATTGCAATTAGCCAGAATGAAAATAAATCCTTGCATGGCATCCGGGTGGAAGTACCCGATGGATCAGGAGGATGGAAGGTTGTACATAAGGATATTGGTTTTCCATCGGGCAAAAGCAAGACCATGCTGGTAGATTTAGAAGATGCCTTTGAACCCAATACCGATCACAAGGTTAGATTGTACACGAATATGGAAATATATTGGGATCAAATTCGTTGGGGAATATACGATGAGGGTATAGAACTCAAGACAAATAAGTTGGCTGCAGAAACATCAACATTACGTTATCGTGGATTTTCCAAGCTGGAGCAGACCGATCGGTTTTCGCCAACAGTACCCAACTACCAGGAGCTTGCGGGTACCAATCAGCGGTGGAGAGATCTGGAAGGTTTTTATACCCGCTTTGGTGATGTTAAGGAGCTGACTGAAGAAATCGATGATCGCTATGTGATTATGAATGCCGGGGACGAACTTTTATTTAAATTCCCCCAAGAGGAAGAACCCCGTAAAGGCTGGAAACGGGATTATGTACTTGTGGGAGATGGATGGGTTAAAGATGGCGATTACAATACCGTCTTTTCTAAAACAGTCAGACCATTGCCATATCACGGACTGGAAGAGTATTCAGAGAAGCCCGGACTGCTACAAGACGATCCGGCCTACCAGAAAAACAAGGAGGACTGGGTTAAATATCACACACGATTTGTATCACCACGTAACTTTAATACAGCAGTAAGACTTAATTAATGAAGTATAGTTGAAAAAGATCGTTATGAAGAGCGAAGAACAAAAAAATAACAAAATACCACTGATTGCTTTTTTCTTGGTTCTGTTGGCAGTTCCTGTGCTAATTGCCAACTACAGTAATTGGTTTGGGGATGATACCACATTTAACCAAGAGCGTGCTTTGGATCGTTATGGGTTTTATCTGGAGGACGTTACGGAAAACTGGGGGGTTGATTTTGTCCATCAAACGCCCGAATTCGATTCTAAACTAGATCATATTATGCCGCAAATAGCTTCCGTAGGGGCATCGGTATCAGTTGTTGATTACAATAACGACGGCTTACAGGATTTTTATGTAACGAATAGTGATTACGGAGCACCCAATGCCTTATATAAAAATAATGGGAATGGCGATTTTGAGAATGTAGCTGAAGAGTTAGGTATATCCAAGGTCAATGATTCGGAAACTGGGGTTTCCATGAGCTCTGTTTGGGGCGATTACGATAATGACGGTTACGAGGATCTGTTTCTTGTCAAATGGGGTAAACCGGCACTTTATCACAATGACAAAGGCAGCGGTTTTTCAAAAGTGGATATGGGAGATGATTTTCCGGATTGGGTGAACTCCAATACGGCCGTTTGGTTTGATTATAATAATGACGGACGATTAGATCTTTTTATGGGAGGATATTTCCATGAAAGCGTAAATCTTTGGGATCTGGAAACCACCCGGATTATGCCGGAAAGCTTTGAATATGCCCAGAATGGAGGACGTAAGTTCCTATTTCGTAATATGGGCAATGGAGAATTTGAAGAGGTAAGTAAAGAAGTTGGACTTGAAAGCAATCGTTGGTCCTATGCTGCTTCTTCTATCGATCTAAATGGTTCCGGCTATCCTGATCTGGTTATTGCAAATGATTACGGGGTAGATGAGTTATTTATCAATCGGGAAGGCAAAGAGTTTATTGAAAAAGGACAGGACGCTGGTATGGGCTTTTCACCTAAAAGCGGGATGAATGTATCGTTTGGAGATGTGATGAATAGTGGAAGACCCGCTATTTATGTCACAAATATCACTGAACAGGGGGTTTTACTTCAGGGAAATAATTTATGGGTGCCGATTAATGGGGAAGGAGAAGATGTGAGCTTCCAGAATCTGGCCGGAAATTTTAATGTAGAGCTCGGTGGCTGGAGTTATGGTGCCCAATTTGGGGATTTAAATCTTGATGGTAACCTGGATCTCTATGTAGCTAATGGCTTTGTATCCGACCAGAAGGGAACGGATTATTGGTATGACTTTTCAATGGTAGCAGGAGGAAATAAATCTATTATTGCTGATGCCAATAATTGGCCTGCTATGAAGGGACGTAGTTTATCGGGATATCAGGAGAATAAAATCTGGCTTAATGATGGTGCTGGAAAATTTAATGAAGTAGCAGAGGCCGTGGGAGGTTCTCTGGATCTGGATAGCAGGTCGGTCGCCTTTGCTGATTTAACTAATGACGGAAGACTGGAAGTCCTCATTGCAAGCCAGGGGGAACCACTTAAAATCTTTAAAAGTAATACTAAGCCGGAAAAGAACTGGGTTTCCTTTCAGTTAGAAGGTTCTAAGAGCAATAGGAGTGCTATCGGGGCCAGTGTAGAGGTGGTTTGGGATGATCAAAAACAGAAACAATTTGTGCAATCTGCCAGTGGATTTAGTTCACAAAGTCAACGTAGGCTGCATTTTGGGCTGGGTGAGGATAAAGAAGTAGATAAAGCTATTATTAGTTGGCCTTCCGGCAGCAAAGATACCCTTAATAATCCCGCAGTAAATCAATTGCACCAGATCAAAGAAAATGAGCTAAATGACTAAAAGGGATACGATTGTTGATAAGGTTAAGGGGTTCAAATATAACAGAAGATACACTCCGCCACTTTTAATAACAGGGATTCTTTTTGCGGCCCATATATCTTTTGGGATCTTAGAAAGTTATCCCCAGTTGCTAATGGCCATTGGCGCCAGCTTTATTGCGGAAGCGATACTTCATAAAGTTATTGTTGGGGGATGGCGGGATATGTCCAGTGCGTATATCTCGGGTATCAGCGTAGGTATACTCATTCGCTCTCCTATGTTATGGCCATTTGCCCTTTGTTCTATCATTTCTATTGCCTCCAAATACGTTCTCAGATATAAAGGACAGCATATCTGGAATCCCTCAAATTTTGGAGTGGTTGCTATGCTTGTACTGGTGCCCCAAAGTGTTTCGGTGCTGAGCATACAGTGGGGTAATAATATGTGGGCCATGCTTATCATTTGGATTGTCGGTTCCATTTCAATTTATCGGCTGCGGCGTTTTCATATATGTTTGACGTATGTCCTTTCCTTTTTGTTCTTTTCGGTAATTCGCAGCTGGATAACAGGAGATCCATTTCTGGCCGAAGCATCGCCTATTACAGGTCCCATGTACCAGCTGTTCGTGTTTTTTATGATTACAGATCCCAAGACAACGGTAAACAGTAAATGGGGACAATATGCTGTGGCTTTTGCTATTGCCTTTGTTGAGATGCTCTTTCGGTTGAACGAAGCAATCTACGCTCCGTTTTATGCACTCTTTATTGTAGGACCAATAACAATCGCTTTTGAGCTTTGGTATAACGATTATCAAAAGTCATTAGAAAAAGATGACAAGGAACATGTAGCTTCTGAAGTATCTGTTATGTAACGGAGTCACCAGTTTTAACTTTTAAATAAATCTTTTGTATTGAAGTCAAATAATTTACTATTTCTAAGTTGAAACATTTATACTATTATTTACAATATTTAAACCAATTTTATCCTTAAGAAATAATGCGACAACTTTTTTCTAAATTCTTTTCCAATAAAATAATAGCAGTTCTACTCCTAGCAGGAGGGGGCTATTTATTAACGGCCTGTAGTACCGATCAAAGTAATGATACAGAGGAATTGGAGAGACTTCCTCTTTTGGAGATTTCTTTAGATGACTTAGATGATTTTAGGGATAGAGATGAAAACTGGAAGATTGCCGGGGGAGTAAAAAGTAATCCCGAGATGGAGGGCGATCTGGAACTAGAAGATGGAACGGGAATCCTTGCTAATATCCCAACTGAAGAAAATAACGATCATCTGTTTACAGAGTTTGATCATGGAGATATAGAACTGGAACTGGACTTTTTAATGCCCAAAGAATCTAATTCCGGGATCTATCTGATGGGGAGATATGAAATGCAGCTGCTTGATAGCTGGGGAGTTGAGGATCCTGAATACAGCGATTTGGGAGGAATTTACCGACAAAGGGACGAAAGCAGGTCGGAAGGAGAAAAAGAGTATGGAGGCCATCCTCCTTCAATGAATGCCGCAAGAGCACCGGGCCTTTGGCAGCATGTGAGAATTTTATTCAAGGCTCCGGAATTTAATGAATCCGGCCAAAAAATATCTGATGCAGAATTCGAGGAAGTATGGCTCAATGGAACATTGGTACAAGAGAATGTAAAGGTGAGTGGGCCAACCATAGAGGCCGCTTTTGATGATGAACAACCGGAAGGACCGCTTATGATTCAGGGTGACCATGGTCCGATAGCTATTCGCAATATTCGTTACAAAAAATATGATAAAAACCAGATCCATCTGAATGACCTTTCGTACGATTATTATAATGATTCCTTAGAACAGATACCTAGCTTCGACACGTTAGAAGTTGCAGAATCGGGCACCGCTGATTCCCTCTCTGGCAGTATCATTAATAAAGAGGATCGATATGCTTTACGGTATATGGGAACGCTGGAGGCCCCCAACAGCGGGACGTACCTGTTCAGAGTACAGAATGCTGGAATGGTACGCATATTGATTGATGACAAGGTTATTTTTGATCAGGATCGATTTTATCGGATGCATGAGATAGAATCCAGCACCGTTGAGTTGGAGAGTGGTCAGCATGACTTTACCCTTGAATATATAGACCATCACAATAATTGGTATGGTGGATTGGGATTTTTTGCAGAAGGACCACAACTACGCTATCAAAAGCTGCATGCCAGTTCATCTGTACCTGGCAGTGGCCGAACACTTCCCGATCTTATAGTTGAAGCAGAAGATCGGATTAAAGTTCTGCGATCTTTTGCCATGCATGAAGGAAGTAAGAGAACGCATGTGGTGAATGTTGGTGATCCGAATAAAATTAATTTTAGCTACGATATGGGACAGGCTGCATTGCTACAAGCCTGGAATGGATCATTTGTAAATACCAACGAAATGTGGATTGACAGGGGAGAACCCCAGGTTGCTACTCCTGCGGGACCTGCTTTTTCTTTCGATGGTAAACCGGTTGCGACGCACTTGAATAGTAGTACTGCTGTATGGCCCGATTCACTTTCATGGGATCAGCTGAAGGTGGAAGGGTATACGATTGCAGAAAATGGAAGTCCCGTATTTGAATACAATATAAACGGAGTTAAAATTAAAGATCATCTGGAAGGGGATGCCGAAAATCGCCGTTTGATTCGCACCGTAAATTTTGAATCAGAAGAAACCCAAAACGATTTTTGGATCCATTTAGCTTCCGGAGAGGAGATCATTCAGAACGAAACAGGAATGTATGTTATTGATGACCGTACATTTTATCTCGACGTTATAGATACCGGGGGACTGGAGCCTCAGATAGTGGAAACAGAAGAAGGTCATGATCTGCGTGTTCCGCTGTTGAATGAATCTTCAACCGCAAGCATTGAGTATGCGATCATCTGGTAACCTGTAGAATTCCTATAAGATTTAGTATGTAATTGGATATAATGTCAAAAATTTTGAAGCAAATATGAAAGGAGCAAACAGTAAAAGCACTCTATATAATGCAGCTATTTTGATATTAGCTATAATGCTGCATCCTCTAATTAGTGTCGGACAATCTTCAGTTCCAACCGAGTCGGATTATTATGAAATAGTGGATCTGCCCATTCCGGATGATATCGTATTGGAAGTGGGAGGTATGGACGTAATGCCCGATGGAAGCCTAGCCGTATGTACAAGGCGGGGAGAAGTCTGGATTATAGAAAATCCTTCCCAGGAAGGTGGGAATCCGCCGGAATACAGTCTTTTTGCCGAGGGATTACATGAGCCATTGGGGCTAACCTACAGAGATGGTGCTATTTATGTAGCACAACGTACGGAAATTACCCGTCTTAC
>JBEPXF010000165.1:0-6864 GCA_041642075.1 Fodinibius sp. | reverse complement strand
TACTAATGACCGCCCTCGTGGCCAGCCTCGGGTTCATCCCCATGGCCTTCAATACCGGGCCCGGCTCGGAAGTACAGCGCCCGTTGGCCTCAGTCGTTGTAGGCGGACTGGTTACCGCTACGCTACTCACCCTGCTGGTTCTGCCTACCGTATATCACTGGATGGAAAAAGGAAAAGAGTTAGTTACAAAAGAAAAACCATTCTAACCTAAAGAGGAGTTATTATGGAAGCTGATTATCTGCACCTTATCGTCAATCATATTCCCATTTTCAGTGTTGGTTTTGGCCTGCTGATTTTGGGATGGGGATTGATCAAAAAAAATAACACCGTATTACAAATTGCACTCACACTCTTTTTAATTGGAGCCGTTAGCAGCTATATAGCGATGGAAACCGGCGAAGCTGCTGAAGATATTGTCGAAGAGCTCAATGTAGCTTCTCATGATGTCATTCACGATCACGAAGAGGCCGCAGAAATTGCCTTCTGGTTTACCATTTTAACGGGTGTAATAAGTGTCGTAGGATTTTTTGCCTTGTCATATAATATTCGCTGGCAAAATACGCTCTTTGGAATACTGGCCATCTCGGCATTGATCTCACTGGGAACCCTGCTATACACTGCTTACCAGGGCGGTAAGATTTTTCATTCCGGTGCCGAGCAATCAGAACGAGAGGTGCTAAGCTATGAAACACCGAGATTAGATATGCCGGAGATCGTCTACATCAATTAAAAAGGATAAGATGCTTTATAGCCACCAAGATTAAATTGGGGCTATTTTATCCCTTGGCAATATAAATATTACCACTATTGACTCTGGTAAAATATAAAACTATATTGTGAGTGAACGTTCACTTATTTATAAACCCATGAAGCTAGGACGTATATTTTTTATCAGCTGTTTTATAGTTAGCGGTTTTGCATTGACAACGCTGGCTCAGAAAAGCCCCACCTCGTTGTCCGAGGCTATAGATCGATCCTTAGAACATGCTACGAGTTCACGTATTGCCGCAGCGGATAAAGAGGCTGCAGAAGCAGCGAGTGGGAGACTGTCTTCCGATTATATGCCCAAAATAAACAGCAGTTTGTCATATACAAGCTCACAATACCCACAAATTATAACACCAATACGTCAGGAGGGAGCTTTCCCACCTCTCGATGACCAGATCTACGAGGCCAATATTCAGGCCGACTGGGAGATCTTTGATTTTGGTGAGAGTCGGGCGATGCGCCGAAAAGCAAAAGCGTTGGCTGATGCGGCCAATATCAAATATGAATTGGCAAAGATGGAAACAATTGAATCGACCGCATCGGCATTTATTCAGCTCCAGCAGCTCAGAGAACTTAAGCAGGTGCAAGAAGAACGCATTGAAACATTGAAGGAAAATAAGGAGCAGTTGCAATCGCTGTATCGCGAAGGACGAGTAGCCAAAGTTGATCTGTTAAAGATTGATGATGCCATTGTTGAAGCTGAAACTGCCGTAGTTGCTACGGATAATAATATCGACCAGGTATTGCAAAGACTTTCGGATGATTTGGCACTGGAGCGGAAATTATCGCTTGATAAAATTACCCCCCTTGCTTTTGAAAATGACTTCCAGTTTAACCCGGATCAGGCCGCTGTGGAGAAAGCACCATCCATAAAGGCTGCCCGTGAGCAAAAGCAGGCATCGGATTTTGAAGTCAAAGCTTCATACAGGGCTTTTTTACCCCAGTTCAATCTTTTTGCAGCCGAGCAGTTTCGGTCGGGAAGTAATTTTGAAATTGACGATCAGTGGATGGTAGGTGTTCGCTTAAACATTCCTCTTTTTGCCGGAAAAAAAGTGGTTAATACCCAAGTCAAAAAGAAAGAGGCCAAATCAAAGAAAATTAAGCTCGAGCAAACCCGGCAGCTGTACCGTCAACAGCTGAACCAGTTGACAAATGCTCAATATGAAACACAAAAAAGAATTCAATCCACCCAAACAAGGGTAACGTATCTCGAAGAGACCTATCGCGTTGAGAACTCTTCATATCGTGAAGGGAGATCCACATTAACTGATCTGTTGACAACAGAATCTAAATTAAACGGTATACGTGCAGAGCTGATTGCAATGCGTGCGCAACTTAGAATGCTCAATCTTAACATCGCAGTACTAACAGGACAACTAAATAAAGAAATGGCAATTAAAATGGCAGAAGGTGAACCGCTATGAACTTGAACAAAAAAGATCTTATAACCGTCTTTCTGGTGGCACTGCTGGGAACGGTAGCTGTGTTGTGGCTTACCGACGACAGCAGTTCTGCAGCGCTGCAAGAATTGGAGACTACAGAACAGGACACAGGTGTCGCGGTCGAGGTCACTCGTCCATCCATGCAGACCATTACCAAAAATCTTCCCTATTTGGGAACGGTAGCCGGATCAAAAGACGGTAATCTATCTTTCCGCATAGGTGGTACACTTGAAGAAATACTTGTTGAGGAAGGAGAAAAAGTCAACAAAGAGCAGCTGTTGGCTACTGTTTATGTCCCCGAGTTGGATGCTCAAGTACGTCGTGCAAAAAGTGAATTTGAAAAGGCTCAATCTTCAAAAGCTTTTTGGGAACGGGAAGTTTCGACAGACAGCACGCTTTATAAAGAGGGAGCTATCTCACAAACAGCTTTTAACAAGACAGCCTTTAACTATGAACAGGCATTAAGCAGTTATCATGCGGCAAAAGCAGCACTGGAAGAAGTTCGAGCGCGGGAAAAACAAACACAACTGAAGGCTCCCGCAGAAGGAACTATCGGCTCCATTATGATTCGTGAAGGAAGCAATATCGGTCCCAATCAGCAAATTTTCTTTTTCCACCAGGGTGAACCGACGGTTTATGCCGATGTTCTGGAACAGGATGTTCAGAAAGGCATCAGGGTGGGCATACCGGTAATAACAAAAGACAATAATGGCAAGGAGATAACCGGAAAGGTAGAGCGGATAGATTCTCAAGCCAAACCACCCTTCCGAAGTGTACGCGTTTTTGTGGCTTTTCCCGATGGTGGATTCAGTGGTCGCCCTTCCGGAGCCGGCGTTTCTTTATCCTTTGAAATCAACAAGCAGAAAGAGGCCCTGTTGGTACCCGTGTCATCGATCGATTTAAGAGGTGATGACCCGCGCATTTTCAAAGTCAACGGTCAACAGCAAGTGGTAGCCATACCGGTGGAACTTGGAATACAGCGTGGAGAGTATCGCCAGGTTGAAGGTTCTCTCTCACCGACGGATAAAATTATAAGCTCTGGTGTTAATAATGTGGAAATTGGCGACCGCGTGGAAATAGTCCGTGAAATAACGGCAAATGATTAAAATTTGAGGCAATAATATTCTATGAACTGGGCAGGATTTTCAATAAAAAACAGGTATACCATTTATGCACTAGCTCTTGCCATACTGGTATTTGGGGCACAGTCTTATCTCACGCTTCCCATATCCCTATTTCCGGAAACATCTCCTCCTGTAGTAACTATTCTAACTCAATATCCGGGTGCAACGGCTTTGGATGTAGCCGAAAAAGTATCCGAGGATATGGAGGAAGAAGTGGCTGCCCTAGATGGTATTGCCAAAGTTACCTCCAAATCGCAGGACGGTCTTTCGGTAGTAACCGCCGAATTTAAATATGATGAAAGCGTCGACTTGGCTGCCGTTGATGTACAGAATGCAGTCAGTCGTATTCGGGGTAGTCTTCCCGAGTCGATTAGTGAGCCCCGGGTCCTGAAAATAAGTTCAAGCGACAAACCGGTTATAACCCTGGGCATAAGTGCGCAGGATGGTAACCTGAGGAAAGTGCGCCAAACAGCCGATGACGAGATAGCGCCGGCATTACAGCGTCTGAGAGGAGTCGCAGCTGTCGATATATTTGGCGGATACCGACGGCAGATCAATATTTCAATTGACCGTGATCGCATGGAAGCAGCGAATTTGACGCTGGGGGCTATCAGTCAGGCAATTCAGACAGCCAATATTTCACGGCCATTGGGAAGTATCGATAACAGTCGTCGCGAAGTATTACTACGTTTTGATGAATCCCTGACTACTGCCGAGGAGATCAAAAGTATCCCCATTAAAAATGAGAACAACCAGCGGTTGCTTATCGGGGACATCGCCGAGGTAGAAGACGGTGTGGCTGACCCGAAAAGTGCATTCCTGGCCAACGGCACGGAGGTAGTGGCCGTGCAGGTGTTGCAGCAGGATGATGCGAATACTGTGGAAGTAGTGGATCGCGTTACTGCTGAACTACCGGAGCTGCGAAAGCAGTATCCAAATCTGAAATTCGAAGTTGCTACCGAGGAAGGTTCTTTTACCGAGCAGGTAACCGGGAATATGGCCACTTCGATCGCGCTTGCACTGTTTTTGGCATCCCTGATTATATTTGGATTTTTGGAGAGTTTTCGGCGCGCTTTTATCGTAAGTATTGCTATGCCTATGAGTTTTCTGCTGACGTTTGCCCTCATGAAACTCAATGGCATGGAGCTGGATTTGGTGACATTATCTGCTATTATTTTGGCAGTCGGTATGGTGGTGGATGGTGCTGTTGTGGTTATAGAAAATATTAGCCGTCACTATGACGAGGAGAATCTTTCTGCCAAACAGGCTGCTATTGATGGTACCGGCGAAGTCTTCTTTGCCGTACTGGTGGGTGTGGCCACGACCGTAATTGTGCTGATTCCGTTTCAGTTTCTAACGGGATTTGTGGGTAAAGTTTTCGGACCGCTATCGCTCACCATGATCTTTGCCTTCGGTGCTTCTATCGTGATGGCTGTAACACTTATCCCACTGCTGTTCTTTTTGTTTGAAAGAAACAATTCCAAAATTGATTCCTGGATCAAGAAATACATTGCTCCTTTTAACCGTGGGATGGATAAATTGCGGGACGGATACCTGGTTTTGCTGGATTGGTCGCTGAAACACCGCGCTATTCTGCTGACCGGCACCCTGATAATATTTATCGGGAGTATGGCTCTGCTGGCTATGCGGGGAATGGAGGTGTTGCCCAAGCTTGATTCCGGTTCTTTCTTTATTTCGATGGAGGCCGAAGCTGGAAGCTCCTTTGAACAGACAAAAACAATCGTTCGTGACATCGAAGAGCTGCTCAATGAAGATCAGGATGTTATAAACTATACATCGCAGATCGGTTTCGAACCCGATGCCAAATTCTTCGGTGATGCCGGTGCCATGGGCGTACAGCAGGCATTTATTACCGTTGACCTAGTCTCCCGCAAAGAACGGGACCGCTCGATCTGGGAAATCGAAGATCAGCTGCGGGATAAAATAAATCGTATTCCCGGCATCCGTACGGCTGTGCTGAAGGAGATGGGCGGTACGGCTAAAAGCACTACCTCGGCTCCGATTGACGTGCGGATATCGGGACCTGACTTGAATCAGCTCAATGAACTGGCTCAAGAAGTGGGTGACCGGGTACGCAATGTCGAAGGAGCTGTTAATGTCTATCGTCAGTGGACGCTCGAACGTCCTGAAGTACAGTTCACTGTCGACCGGATGAATACTGCATTTTACGATCTAACACCAGACTATATTGCACAAGAGACCTTTGCCGCCGTCGATGGTTTGCCTGTTACGCGGCTGGATGCTCCCGATGGTACTGATCCCAACATTGTCGTGCGATATGATTCTACGAATCGAGCGGTTTTGGATGATGTGTTGCAAACTAAGCTGAAACCCGGTTTGGCTTTATCATCTGTGGCAAAAACGGACGTGCAGCTTGCACCGAACCTGATTACGCGCGAAAATCTTATTCGTACAGCCGATGTCTTGGGGTTTACATACGACCGGGCATTCAGTCACGTAATTGCTGATATTGAGACATCCATTGACGAAATGAATATACCAAAAGGTTATGAGCTGCAGGTGACCGGTGAAAACTCTGATCTCCAGGAATCGCGATCTCAAATGCTGTCAGCACTGCTGGCCGCTTTAGTAGCCGTTTATCTGCTAATGGTAGCCCAGTTTCGTTCCTTCATCCATCCGTTTACCGTCATGCTTGCCGTTCCGCTTGTTGCAGTTGGGGCGGCTATTGCTTTGATCGTTACCGGTAAGGTGATCTCCATGTCGGTACTCATCGGCTTTATCCTGCTGATAGGTATTGCTGTTAATAATTCGGTCATCCTCATTGATTTTATTCTGCACCAGATGGAAGGCGAAAGCCGCGAAGAGATTGTCAAGAAATCTGTTTCAGTTCGGTTTCGCCCTATTATGATGACGACGTTCTCAACAGTTATTGGTATGCTACCACTGGCAATGGAATTAGCATTGGGAGCTGAACGATTCTCCCCTATGGCCATCGTTATTATCGGCGGACTGACGGCCTCAAGTATTCTTACAATGGTAGTGGTGCCGGTTTTCTATACGGTTATTGATGATTTTACAACTTGGTTGAACGAAATAAAATTAGTAAAGAACTCACAATAGAATGTCACCTAACATCCCTAACCTAACCAACAATCCTGCCAAATATCCTCGGTTGATAGCCGGGGATATTTCTTAATAAAAAGAAATTGGGTTTCAATCATGGATTTATTTAATAAGGGCATAGCACTCTTTGGATTAATATTATTGATTAATTTGCCGGCAGTTGCTCAACTATCGGCAGACTCAATTCCTTTAACCCATATTCCTGAACAATCCTTTGAAACCGTTGAAGGAGAAGAGCTTACACTATCAAACATGCACAAGAAAGGCTTCATTCTTTTTCTATTACCTAAACCGAGATCAAAGTCGGACGGAAAAAAGTCATTGAAAAATATTCGTTTATGGATGAAGAAGATATCGTCAAAAAGCAGGAAATCTTTTTCACTTTTGATAGTCGAGCCCATTAAAACAACATTCCCTTTTTACAG
>JBEPXF010000164.1:0-6889 GCA_041642075.1 Fodinibius sp. | reverse complement strand
CAGCATAGTGCAGGGGACGTACCATGAGCACTTTCGTCGGTAGGGGCATGGATGGAATGTCGTCGATACTGAAATCAAGTTGATCAGCTGTTGTAATTAGTTGCGCCATAATCTGTGGGTTCAGGGGTATTGATGGGATATCCTTTTTTTTGTAAAAGTCAGATCTCAAAGATAAGCAATTGTCTGAAAGAATAAACTCCTCTAAAAAAATTCAAGTATTGACTGATTGATATCAGGTAACTTCTGAATTACGAAGCATTTTTTTGAGTAAACTTGGAACCCAGCGCTTTAAATAGACTCCTGCAATTTCTTTACCTCCGATGTAGATTTCGTCTCTTCCTTTCGCAATTTTGGGTAGTAGTTTTTCTGCAAAGTCATTGGGTGGCATCCCTTTCTTCTGGCCCTCACCTATTTTGTTATGTTTGGTTCCGTCTCCTTCCAGAGCATTTTTCGTAACATCCGTTTTAATAAAGCCCGGGCAGACCAGTGAGATTTGAATGTTGTCATCAAAAACTTCCTGGCGCAGGCAATCAAAATAGCCGTGCAGGGCATGTTTTGATGCCGCATAACTCGAACGCAGGCGAGTCCCAAACTTCCCCATGACGCTGCTGGTGACAACAATATGTCCGGATTTTCGCTCAAGCATTGACGGAAGAATGGCTTTGGTGAGTGCGACCGATCCCATGAAATTGATATCCATCACTTTCTGTGTCACTTCCAGCTTGGTATCTACGGCTTTCGAGCGCTGACTGATGCCTCCGTTATTAAAGAGGTAATCGATATGTCCATAGATACTTAAGGCTTCTTGGGCTTTTGAAGAAAGTTCGTTTGTTTTTGCCAGGTCGAGGGTGAGGATATGAACGTCTGAGACAACCCCGGAACAATTTTCTTTCACTTCTTTGAGAGCCTCTTCCCGGCGGGATGATAGAATAAGTTTTGCTCCACGTTTATGCAGGGCATAAGTAAGTGCTTCACCAATACCGGAAGAAGCCCCGGTAATCCAAATAACCTTATTTTTAAAAGCCATATTGTTGCAATTATTAGGTAAAATGGTTGATGGTAGACTGAAAATGCGGAAAGGAGATCAGCTTGACAAGGTTTGATTTTTGGTTTATTCAGATACTCATTAAAGTTTGCTATTTTAAAAGGAAAACGATTTTGGAAGAAATCCTGTTTTGCTCTCAATCATATTTATACGTAATAAGCAAAAACTATTATTGTGAAGCCAAAGCATAGCATACTATTAGTTGAAGACGAAGAGGAATCGGCCGAAATGCTGGCTAATTTCCTTGAGATGAATGATTATAAGGTATTGGTGGCTCATGAGGGCAATAAAGCCTTGGAGCTTATCGAAGAATATGCCGGGGAAATACATTTGGCTATTCTGGATATTATGGTCCCAAATGTAAACGGCAAAGAAATTTGTGGTCATATTCGCAGGCATCCCGTTTTGAATGATATTCCGGTTATTTTTCTCACAGCAAAAGATGAAGAAGAGGATGAGATTAAAGGATTGGAGCTCGGAGCCGATGACTATATATCCAAGCCAGCAAGCCTTAACCTGGTAAAAGCACATGTGGAGACCCTTTTGCGGAGGCAAAATCCGCAGAAGGCAAACTGGTTGCAGTATGGAGATACGTATCTGGATACCGACGCGAAAGAACTCTATGTGGATAATGAAAAGATCGAACTCACTTCAACAGAGTATACCCTGATTGAACTCTTTTATAAAAATCCCAAGCGTGTTTATACCCGACAGGAAATTTTAGAACATATTACAGAAGAAGATCATTTTGTGTTCGACCGAACGGTAGATGTGCATGTCAAAAATCTGCGCCTTAAAATGGGAGATGCGGGGGAAGTCATTAAAACGTATCGTGGTATTGGTTACGGATTGAATCGCGAAATCGTCAAAGTGTAATACTGATCTCCCTTTGAGGGAGAAAAAACAGGTTTATCTATGAAAATCCGGTCGAAACTGGCTTGGACATTTATTTTGCTTCTCATTTTTGGGATTACCTCTATCAGTAGCTATTCCATCTTGTTTATCCGTGACTATTTACTTGAGGAGGGACGGGTAGAAATGGAGCAGGATACCCGCTGGCTTGCCGTTACTGTTTCTAACCTGGTAAAAGACGGTGATTTTGAGCGCCGGTTTAATGATGCCGCGCTCACTTCTGGATATCAAATTGCACTGTATGATTCTACGGGACGTCTAACCCATGCATATACAGGCGGTGATACGACTTTTGTGCCCGATCAAAACTTGTCTGCCGGTATCAGGGAGAGTTTGTCAGCTCGTGATAATCTGCCACTTCTGCCCCGAAATCCTGATTCTGAGCTCTTAACCAGCTATGTGCTCTTGCCGGACCCGGATACATCCGGTGCACTGCATTATCTGCAAGCCGCACAGCTTAAGGATGAGATTTATGCTCCCATCAAAACCATTCGATGGATTATTTATTATGGGATGTTTATTTCAATTGGACTGGTAGTGGTGGTTAGTATCTGGATATCACGGTATTTGACAAAGCCCATTACACAAATTAAGAATGCCGCACAGGATATTGCCGATGGGGATGTTGGTCGGGAAATCAATATTCAAAGAAGTGACGAGTTTGGAACGCTGGCTACATCACTAAATCAGATGGCTTCCAAGCTGCGGGAAGATACAAAGCAGATTAAGCAATATGCTAAAAAGCAGCGGCAGTTCTTTGCTGACATTACCCACGAAATTCGCAATCCACTGCACACTATCTCAGGGGCACTTGAAATGTTAGAATTAAAAGATCTGCCTTCTGATAAAAAGGAAAAGTACTTGTACTCGGCCAAAAAGCAAACCGAGCGGATATCCCGATTATTTAAAGATTTAAAAACACTGCAGAGATACGATTCTGACGAACATTTTGTGGAAATGCAGCGTTTCGACCTTTCCCTTATCGCCAGGCATATGGTTGACTGGCATGGAGATAGGGCAGAGGAAAAGGGCATCTGTTTAGAGGTTGACCAGCATGAATGCAGGGCAATAGGAGATCCGGCAAAAATAGAACAGGTTATTGATAATTTGATTTCAAATGCGCTAAAGTATACGTCTAAAGGGAGCGTTAAATTGCGCTATGCTACAGAAGGGGATAAGGTTAAAGTTGAAGTAGAGGATACCGGTATTGGCATTTCTGACGAACACTTAGACCGTCTTTTTGATCGGTTTTATCGAACGGATAAGGCTCGTTCCCGAGATAAGGGTGGAACCGGTTTAGGCTTGGCTGTAGTTAAAGGGATTTTGAACGCTCATAATGCCGAAATTCATGTGAAAAGTACGGTTAACCAGGGGACTTGTTTTTGGTTCTATCTTCCCGCCGGGTGATGACTGTACATTTATTTACAATGAATAGATTCGTTCTAAATAAAATATAGCAGCCTTTCTTCAAATTTCCTTCACAAAGAATGGGTTTATTTACCATGATATAAGCTATGGCGGGTAGAAAATACCTTTAACCCAGAATCTGGTATAAACGAATGCCAGTAGAAGCAAATTGATTAGCAAATGGCAGAAGATGAAAAGCGTATTGGTGTTGTTTTAATGAACATGGGGGGTCCCACAGCAGATTATGCAGTGCGTCCTTTTTTGTATAATCTTTTTCGGGATCATGATATCATTAAGATGGGAGACGGTAAAATACAGGATCTGTTTGCCAAAGTTATTTCCAAGTTTCGCGCTCCAAACGTAATGGAAGATTATGAAGAGATTAACGGTTGTCCCAAGGGTTGTATGGGGAGCAAGCACTGCCTTAATCGTAAAAATAGTATTATTTCAACCTGCTGTTCCCCGATTAATAGCCTTACGGAAAAACAGCGGCGCGCGTTGGAGAAACATTTTAAGAATGAAATGCCCGACCAGTTTGTGAAGGTATATACCTGTATGCGTTATTGGCTGCCATTTGCAGAAACAACCATGGAGGATATGGTTGAAGATGATATTACCCATGCGGTCATGGTGCCCCTGTATCCACAGTTTTCATGGACGACTACGGGCAGTAGTTTTCGGGATTGGGAAACCAAACGCGGTGAAAAGTTTGGAAGCGATGCCCCTTGGAAAGAATTTCATGTTAAGAATTACCATCTGGATGAAAATTACCTGGATGCGATGAATGATCGTATCGATGAGGCGTTGGCCGAAATGGATGAGGAGACACGTAACAAAACGCACTTTATTTTTAGTGCACATGGCACTCCACTGCTCGAAGTAAGGAGTGGCGATCCATACACGACGGAAATTAACCAGACGATGGAAGCCATTATGGAGAAACGTGGCTACGATCATGAATATTGGTTAGGCTATCAGTCGAAAGTGGGTCCGCAAAAATGGACGCAGCCGAATACTGTGGATTTGGTTGAGCGACATATTGAGTATGGCATTAAGAACTTTTTATTGATTCCCGTCGCTTTTGTAACGGACCATGTGGAAACACTCTTTGAGCTAGGTATCGAGCTTGTGGAGGACTTGGAAGAAGAAGGATATGAGTTTGAAAATCTGAAAGTCATGCCGGGTATTAATGACCATCCAAAATACATACAGGCATTAGCTGATCAGGTTTTGAACAAATTGGACCATGAGATCGAAGTTGAAAGTGAAGTAAAGTCAGAATCTTCAAAAATTTCAGCTAAGTAGATGTCTAATGAGAATCCTAAAATATCAGATTTTTCTGCCGTTGGCGTAAACCACTGGGAGGCTACCATAGGTATCCGTGAACAATTTTGCCTGGGTAGCACAAAGACTAAGGAACTACTTCAGGGAGCCAAAAGAGAAGGGATTAAAAGCCTTATTGTGGTTTCAACCTGTAACAGAACGGAAATATTTGCACAGGATGCTTCATCGCAGGAGCTTATACGGTTGCTTGTAACCTATTCGGGTGCAACATTGGAAGAGTTCCACAACTATGGATTCGAGAAAGTAGGAGAAGCAGCGGTTGAACATCTTTTCCAGGTAACGGTGGGGCTTGATTCTCAAATACTCGGTGACCTGCAAATAGTAAAACAGGTCAAGGAGGCTTATGATCTGGCTAGTGATTTGGATGCGGTGGATGGCGAACTGCACCGTTTGATGCAACATGTCTTCAGAGCACACAAACGATCCCGAAACGAGACTTCTCTTGGAGAGGGAGCCGCAACAACGGCCTATGCTGCCGTAAAATTTGCTATCAAGACTTTTGATAATCTTCGTGATAAAAACGTGTTGCTGGTTGGTACCGGAAAAATCGGCAAAGTAACCTGTAAGAATTTGATTAATCTGGGAGTCCAAAAACTTACGCTCATCAATCGTACGAGGGAGCGGGCAGAATTTGTGGCCGACAAGTTCGACTTGGAGGTAGCTGGAATGGATAAACTGCCAGATGAAATAGCGGAATCAGATCTTGTTATTGTCGCAACCGGAGCAAAAGAACCAGTGGTTACGCTGGATGATATGAAGCCTTCGCTGCTCGATCCGCAGTTTAAGGTGATGGTAGATCTGTCGGTGCCTCGCAACATTGATCCTCAGATTGGCGAAATGGAGTTTATCGATTTGGCTAATATGGATTTTCTGACTGATGTGACGAATGAAGCATATCGAAAACGCGAGGAAAATATCCCCCTCGTTAAGAAAATAATCGATGATGAGCTTACAGATTACAAGAATTGGTTAAGCAAGCAGAAGGTGGTTCCTACGATTAAGGCTTTGACTAACAAGTTTGATACCATTCGCGAAGACGAGTTCGATTTCTTTAAAAATAAGATTTCTGATACCGATAAAGAGAAGGTAGAAAACTTAACCCGTCGTATTGTCAATAAAATCGCTGCCTATTCTATTGAACATCTTCGGGATCATCATGAATCGGAGCAGGTAACTCAGGTCGTTAACGATATGTTTAAGCTTGAATCCCAGCCCGAGGATGAATAAGACAAAAGAACGGACCATTCGTATTGGTACACGTGACAGTCAGTTGGCCACCTGGCAGGCAAAACAGGTGGCTCAGGAACTGCAGAAGCTTGGGCATAATACCGAGCTTATTTTTGTTAAATCAGAAGGAGATTTGGATTTAACTACCCCATTGACCGAAATGGGAGGAAAAGGGGTGTTTACCAAAGCACTGGATAATGCCCAGCTTAACGATGAAATTGATATTGCGGTGCACTCCTTTAAAGATTTGCCAACTGAAAACCCACTTCCGCTAAAAGTAGCAGCCATTATGGAGCGAGCGGATGCTCGTGATTCGCTGGTAGCTCCCGACGGTACCGACTTTCTGGGCGATCCTGATTATAAGGCCACCATTGCCACTAGCAGTAATCGTCGGCGGGCACAGTGGTTGCATCGCTATCCTAATCACGAGATTGTAAATATTCGCGGGAATGTGAATACCCGTTTGGAGAAGGTGGAAACAAATGATTGGGATGGCGCTATTTTCGCAGCTGCAGGCCTTGAGCGAATTGATCTCGGCTATCATATAAGTGCATACCTGGATTGGATGGTTTCAGCAGCTGCTCAGGGAGCTATGGCCGTGATGATCCGCGAAGGTGATACAGAGATGGAAGAGGTTGTTTCGAAGTTAAATCACGATGAAACGGCTATTTGTACAACCATCGAGCGTGATTTTTTGCACGATATGGAGGCCGGATGCAGCGCCCCGGTGGGTGCTTATGCCTTTATAGAAAATGAAGAAGTGCATTTTAAGGCGGTGGCGCTTACGCTCGATGGAAGTGAAAGGTATGATTATGAGGACAGTGTATCGGTAGGGGAAGCTGGTGAACTCGGTCATTCTGCAGCACAAACCTTGATGAGTGAAGGAGCGATTAAGGTTATCGAAGAAATGAAATCGTAGCGCAGATTAGACGAATCATGCTGATGGCATTGATT
>JBEPXF010000163.1:0-6916 GCA_041642075.1 Fodinibius sp. | reverse complement strand
TAGCTGTGGTGGGAATGATGCATCCACTGCTGGCGGAAGCGGCTATGGCTTTCAGCTCTGTAAACGTAGTATATAACTCGCGGCGACTTCAAAATGCAGATTTATCCACATAAATCCACACTTTAAATTCTGTTTGTGGATAACTTTGTGGACAACCCAGGAAAAGGAGCAGGTTTAGTTCAGAATATTTTCAAAACATTAAAGCAAAACCCTCGTAGAAGAAACAAAACCCAATACATAAAGAATAGAGAAAAATATGATTACGAAAATACTGGTGAACAGCATAGGGATTTTTGCTATCGGTTACGTACTGAAGGGAATACACGTTAAAAACTACTGGGCAGCACTTGGTGCCGCTATTTTGCTTGCGATTGTAAATGCATTTGTTAAGCCTGTAGTCATATTTCTGACGCTGCCTATTACGATCCTGACTATGGGACTTTTCCTGTTGGTTATCAATGCATTGATGCTGCTATTGATTGCCGCGCTGATAGATGGGATAGATATCGAAAACTTTTGGTGGGCGCTGAGCTTTAGTATCCTGCTCTCACTGTTAAATGTTATCTTCTTTTAATCAGGCTACATTCATATTATCCACAGAAGGAAACGGAAATTCTTTTTCTCCGTTAACTTCAAGCGTGTAGACTTTAGCCGGTGGCAAATTGAGGAGAACAACTTTTTTATTTTGCCCATATTTTTTGACAATTTTTTCCTCAAAGTCACTCTTGAAATTCCGAAATTTCACGTATTTAAAATAGCTAATGCAGGCCTCTTCGGAGCATAAGCTTAGCTTTTTTTTCCATATTTCCTGACTAACCTCGGCGGGCATATTTTCGTAGGGTAAGCTGGAAAAAATAAAATCATATTTGCAATTTGGCTGAAACTGCAAGATATCTGTATGGTGTGCCTGAATATTAGATTGCCGATACCGGGTTTTAACAATCTGGAAGAACTTTTTATGTATTTCTACCACATCCAGATTATCCTGTGGACGTAAATATTTAACAATCTGCTTGGTAAGTGGACCTGTACCTGGACCGATTTCTAAAATATTGAGAGGACTACAATTTCCGTCAGCTAGCTCTTTTTTAAAGCGAGCTACCAAATCTTTGGCTAGGAATTTAGAGCTGGGAGCAACTGCCCCAACTTGTTTTAAATCTTTGAAAAAGTAGAGAAGGTGTTTAAGTGGTTTTGCCGGATTTTTTCCCATAGTAGTCTAAATGTAATAAAGCTGAAGGTATTTGACTAATAATGATATTCTTACCGCTAATATTTATAATGTGTTAAATTATAATAATGAGAGAGGATTTTGTGTAGTTAAAAAATTAAAAGAATGTATTATTAAATCTTTTTACATCTAAATGCGCTTTTGTTGTTGACTCATTGTTGTTTTCAAGGGAACTTTTTGCAAAATATCAGTCAGTAAGAGTAACTATAATCAACGTATATCGTCTATGAATTATTTGCGTTTCTTTCTTCCTAAAAAATGGGCGGTGCTATTGCTATCTATTGGTTTGGTGGCAGGTTGCGCCTC
This sequence comes from Fodinibius sp., assembly GCA_041642075.1. GTDB lineage: Bacteria > Bacteroidota > Rhodothermia > Balneolales > Balneolaceae > Fodinibius. The sequence continues at coordinate 5,382 of JBEPXF010000163.1, read as the reverse complement.
TTCTAAACAAATAACAAGTTCTGATGAGGCCACTTCGCAACAAGACAATGGAAAAAACGGGGGTTATAAGGCCTATGAGGATGTTATAACGGATGAAGCTCAATCGGATGAGGGCCTTTTCACGGTACATAAAGTAGATAATAAATATTACTATGAAATCCCCGATTCAGTCCTGAATCAGGAGATGCTGTTGGTTAGTCGTATAGCAGGTACGCAAAATGACCTCAGTTTTGGAGGGGCGGGAATGAAGGCTCGTTCTCAACAAGTAGTGCGATGGCAAAAAAAGGATGACAATATTCTGTTGCGCCACGTCTCGTATGAAAGCATTGCAGATGAGGATAATCCTATATATGAATCTGTAAAGAATAATAATTATGAACCAGTCGTGCATAATTTTGATATAGAAACCATCAAGAAGGATTCTGCTTCAGGAGATACTAAAGTCATTGAAGTAACCGATTTTTATACTTCTGATGTGCCGTTGATCAGCGGGTTGAGTGACGGGCAGCGAAAACAGTTTGAAGTGCGTCGTCTGGATGGGCAACGCAGCCTGATTGACAGTATTCGCGCCTATCCGGAGAATATTGAGACCCGCCATATCCTGACCTATGAGTCCGGCAGTCCCCCGGATGACGCTCCTACAGGAACGATTTCTCTGGAAATGAATCAGTCGATGATTCTTCTGCCAGATGAACAGATGGAAAAACGAGTGGTTGATGATCGTGTGGGTTATTATTCAATTGAACAAATTAAATATGGCGGGGAACGTCACCGGGCAGATGAAAAGCAGTTTGTGACGCGATATGAATTGGTGCCCAAAGATAAGGAAGCCTATCTCAATGGAGAGCTAGTGGAACCAGTAGAACCCCTTGTCTATTATATTGATCCGGCTACGCCAGAGAAGTGGCGCCCGTATCTTAAGCAGGGAGTGGAAGATTGGCAGAAGGCGTTTGAGGAAGCCGGCTTTAAAAATGCTATTATTGCCAAAGATCCTCCCTCAAAAGAGGAGGATCCGGAATTTACGCCCGAAGATGTTCGCTATTCGGTAATACGATATATAGCAAATGATATTCCCAATGCTCAGGGACCATCTGTACACGATCCGCGAACAGGGCAAATTCTGGAAAGTGATATCCTGTGGTATCATAACGTAATGAATCTGTTACGGAACTGGTATTTTGTGCAAACGGCCGCTGCCAATCCAGAGGCGCGTTCTGTTCAATTTGAGGATGAGGTAATGGGCGAGTTGGTTCGGTTTGTATCGGCCCATGAAGTGGGACATACATTGGGGCTTCCGCACAACTGGGGTTCCAGCCATGCTTATCCGGTGGATTCTCTGCGGTCACCAAGTTTTACAGAAGAGCACGGAACCGCTCCTTCTATTATGGACTATGCCCGTTTTAACTATATCGCCCAGCCCGGCGACGGCGTGGAAAGTTTTGGTCCGGCTATTGGTGAATATGATGAGTGGTCAATTAAGTGGGGCTATACCTGGTTTCCTGAGGATATGACTCAGGAAGAGCAGCAGAGTACTCTTAATAAATGGACGCACGAGAGAGCTGATGATCCTCGCTACTTCTATGGACGTCAAACGGTCAGCAAGATTGATCCCCGGTCTCAAAATGAAGATCTCGGTAATGATGCCATGAAAGCCGGTGAGCTGGGTGTTGAAAACCTTAAACACATTACAGATAACCTTATCGAGTGGACTCGCCGCGAAGGGGCCGATTTTGATGAGCTGGAAGAGCTCTTCAATAATGTGGTAACTCAATGGGGGCGCTATATGGGACACGTTACTAAGAATGTGGGTGGTGTCTATGAAGATCATAAAACTTATGAACAGAATGGCCCTGTTTATCAATTTGTGTCTCAGGAAACCCAGGAAAGGGCGATGGCATTTTTGGATGAATTCGCCTTTTCAACACCTGAATGGATGCTCAATGAAGAAATCCTGGATCGGATAAATCAGTCTACGGTTGTTGATAATATGCGAAGTGCCCAGGTAACTGTGCTTAACGATCTTACCAATCCGCAGCGCATTGCTCGGCTCATTGAGTTCGATGCCCGCAGGAGTGACGATACCTATGATGCTTTCGAAATGATGGATGATGTCAGAAGCATTATCTGGAGCGAACTCGACAATAATACTGCTATTGGAGTGCACCGCCGGAACCTGCAGCGTGCTTATATCGAACGGTTGGAGTACCTGATGACTGAGGAACTTCCGGATGTGTCCGAGGAGATGAAGGAATACTACGGATGGACCGATGTAGATGTAAGTCAGTCTGATATCCGGCCTATTGTACGTGATCAGTTGGAACAGTTGCAAAGGGACATACAACGCACTCAAAATCAGGTTAGTGATCGGGTAACCCGGGTACACCTTGCGGATGCGGAACAACGGATAGACAATATTTTGGATCCGAATAACTGATCTCCAAACTAAATTTATCGTAAATTAATTTTAGTCATTAAGCCCCGGTACGAAGCCGGGGTTTTTTATTGATTGAATACTGGATTCTATTTTGCATAGTTGTTTGAAACAACAAGTTTCGAAGAGACTACTAACAGTAAAAGGATAACAAGAATATTAATTTAGCGGTCGATGAAAAATAGAGTAGTTCTTTTTATAGCCATAATATTGCTATTTGCTGCATGTGATAATTCCAATAACAATTTTTCTTCTACTGTTGAAAGCTTGGTGGGATCAACCTATAGCAGCATTGTTCCATGTGCGGACTGCGAAGGAATAGCCTACGAACTTACCTTGAAAAAAGACCAAAAGTATGAAAGTTCATCGCTTTATATTGGAGAAAGTAGCCGTCCTTTTAAAGAAGAAGGTACTTGGAGCGTGAAAGAAGATACTTTGTTGGTTTTGGAGGAAGGAACAGATACTTCTAAAGAATTTGTTATTGAAGACAGCGTACTGGTAATGCTGGATCAGCAAGGAAAGGAAATGACAGGATCTTTCCAGGGTAGATATGTTTTGGATAAGCAGCCTTTAAAAACTGCAGAACGTCATTCCCAGTGGACAGCGCTGCGAAAAGAGGGAATTGACTTTCGCGGTGGGGGCAACGAGCCGTTTTGGCGATTAAAAATAGATTTCGATGAAAATACACGTTTTGAGGTTTTGGACGGAGATACTGTAGTAATATCAACTCCTGAGATAGAAAAGGATTCAACCAGTAAAGCACGTCTTATAAAATCAGAAGCAGAAACGGAATCTTTTACTGCTTCCTTTTCTCCTATTGGATGTACGGATAGTATGTCCGGTATACTATTTACTCATCATGTTATCGTAGAAACAGGGGAAGAAGTTTACCGGGGATGTGGGAGTATGATTAATGATCGCTATAAACTGCATGATTTCTGGACACTTCATTCAATTGGAAATGCTGAAATATCCGAAGACGATTTTTCAAGGCAGGTACCGGCCTTACAGTTTAACCTTGATAAGAAGCAGGTTCATGGGAATACAGGGTGTAACCAGTTAAATGGGAAGCTAAAAGTAGGCCAGGATAGCTTGTCTTTTGGAGAACTCATTACCACGAAAATGGCATGTCAGGATGGTATGGAACTTGAATCACAGTTCGTGGAAGCCTTAAGTAACACGAACAAATACGATATAAAGAATGAAAGGCTACTTTTGCTACACGATGAAGATACACTGATGACGTTACACCGGTCGGAGTAGAACAATATTAAATCCCTTTTTTTATTCACCAACATCGGTTAATACCTTCAGCAAGGCATCGATATCTTTTTTCTCATTATATACATTGGGAGAAATACGGAGGGAACTGCCGCGCAAAGATAGGTGAATGTTCCCGTTACTTAAGCGATTATTTAAATCATCCATATCTATCTGCTTCGGCAGCCGTATCCCAAACATATGATGTCCGCGCCAGGCAGGATCCTCGACTTGGTACCCAAAAGTCTTTAGTTCCTGAATAAAGTCAGTTGTTAATTTTTCGCAATACTGCTGGATGTTCTTAGGATTCCACTCCAGAATTAATTTTAGTGCCTCAATCATCATGGGGACCAGAATAAAATTACTGCGTTCTCCCACGTCAAAACGCTTGGCTCCGGGTTGATATGCTTCCTTATAATCAATGAGTCCGCTGAAGTCTTCGCTGCCTTTACGTACAATCCATCCCTCCTCGAGCGGCTGTCCGTCTTGTAAACGGGGACTAAAATAACCCAGCGCCATTGAGTAGGGGCCCATCAGCCACTTGTAACCGGCACAAATCAAGGCATCGGGCCGGACTTCCTGGACATCAAAGGGCAGGGCGCCTACTGATTGCGTTCCGTCAATTACAAAATATCCATCGTTTTCCCGGATACGTTTTCCTATTTCTACTATCTCAAAAAGAGTGCCATCTGTCCAATGCACGTTTCCAAGTGCAACCAATAACGTGTTTGAGTCTATAGCTTCCAGTATCTGTTCGTTCCATTGTTGACCGCGTCCTTCAGAAAGGGTAGGCGCTTCGATAATCTGTAGTTTGTAATTATGCTCATTGCAAAATCGTTTCCATGCATAGACATTGCTTGGGAACTGTTCTCCGGCAATGATAACGGTATCTCCCTTTGCTGAATCGATATTCTGTGCCGCTGTTGCCAGTCCATAGGATACAGAAGGTATAATGGCAATATCGGCAGATCTTTTGGCATTTATGAGTTGAGCAAATAATGCGCGCAGTCGGTTACTGTCTGTAAAAAAATCTTTGGGAACGGTTTCCCAGGGACGATTTTTTTGTCTGATTCCTCTGATGCCTGCTTCTTCAACGGTCTTGGGGAGCGGTGCCAAGTACGAACAGTTGATGTAATGATGATTATCGGGGAGGGAAAACAGGTGCTTTTGACAATCCATTTTATTGCTGATGGTTAATGGGTGTAATTGTTAAGTAATAAAGTGAAATAAGAAAAATTGTTAAATTTTATTCTTCAAACTTTGAATTTATCAGTAATTCGAAAACTTTCCGGTCCAAATTGGAAAAGTAAATCCAGGATACTGCACCAGGGCTCAAATCCATCAAAATGCTGATGATATTGGGGATGGCTGAAATCAAGAGCCGTTTTCACCTCCGCTTGCCGCTGGTAATGGCGACTGTCATATTCTTGAAAGAGGGTCTCCGCTTCGAGTCGTTCGGCCAGCAGATCCGGATCAGAAGTATATTCATTCAGGTTGCTTGCTAATTCATAGTCTACGCTTATATCCACGAAACGAAACAGACGTTTTTGTAGATAGAGTATAAAGTCCATCAAGTACGTGTAGTCCGTCGCGGATTTGAAGTCGGCTTTTATTTCCGGCTCATAAAAGTCATAATAGATGCTGTTCCGGTAGTTATATTCAATACTGAGCAGTAAGGGAGTAATCCAATC
>JBEPXF010000162.1:0-6931 GCA_041642075.1 Fodinibius sp. | reverse complement strand
CCATTGCAGGACACTTTCTGGAATGCGGCGCGCAGGTAACGGGGGGAAACTACACAGACTGGGAGCGTGTCGATCGCTACAACGATATTGGTTTTCCCATTGTTGAGGTTGAACCCAATGGTAATTTCTATGTTACCAAACACGAAAATACAGGAGGATTAGTAAACGAGCAGACTGTGAAGGAACAGTTGGTCTATGAAATCGGGGATCCAAAAGAATATATAACTCCCGATTGTATAGCTGATTTTACTTCTATACAACTCAGCCAGGAAGGACCCAGTCGGGTTTATGTTTATGGAATTGAGGGAAGAGAATATACCCCTACCTATAAGGTATCTGCCAGCTACAAAGATGGGTATCGGCTTTTTTCTACCCTGGTATATTGTTGGCCAAAAGCATTGAAGAAGGCAAAGGTAGGAGGCGAAATTCTGCGAGAGCGTGCAAAATCACTCGACTTGGAGTTGGAGGATTTTCGGGTTGAGTATATTGGGGTGAATGGTTGTAGTGAAGAGCCTGTGACCGATGAAATGCTTAAACATGATTACGACGAAGTTCAAATGCGAGTAGGAGTAGCCGGACCAAGCGAAGAGGATGTGAACCGGTTTGGAAAAGAAGTTGTCCCGCTCATTTTAACAGGTCCGGGAGGGGTGACGGGCTATGCCGGCGGAAGGCCAAAGGCCAGTGAGGTTGTTGCCTATTGGCCTGCCTTGTTAGATAAAAAGGCCGTTGCGCCTCGCGTACGGGTTTTTTAACAGAGAAATAAAGCAATTCTTTCTCTGTTATTATTTTTAAAGAAAAACCGAATTGATCTTAGAATTTTGGAAGAAAATTTCGGATTTTTAGCCATCCAATATTATTTAATATTTAAATAGCTTATTAATAAACAATGGTTATAGGAATAATAGGGGCAAGTTTTGCAGGATTGGTTGCGGGAAGTCGATTGGCCAGGGCTGGTCATGATGTTACAATAATGGAACGTAATGAATCACTAGGTGGTCGGATATCATCCATTGAACTGGATGATATTATTTTAGATAATGGTGTCCCTCATCTCTCTGCTGAAACAAACACCTTCCAAACATTTCTTGCCGAATTACAGCAGGAAACAGATCTGCATGAATGGGCCGAAGAGTTTAGTTTCTATGATGGATTAAATTTGCATAATGAGGATCCTAATGCTTCTCCACTGACTAAGTATGCTTTGGAGGGGGGGATCGGACAAGTTAACAAATATTTAAGCCGGTGGGTTGATGTCCGGGCACAGGAGAAAGCCGGGGGACTTACCTACATTGGTCCGGATCGTGAAAAAAAACGTTCCTGGATGATTAACTTGACGAATATTAATGTTTTTGAATGCGATGCGGTTATTATAGCGACTCCTGCTACGGAAGCATACGGAATACTACAGACTGCTCAGGATGAAACGGCCGCACGTAAAATTATTCGTGTAATTGATGAGGTATTTTATGACGATTGTATTTCTATTGCGGCTACCTATGATCGAGAAGCCCCAGAATGGAAAGGCATCAAATGTGAAAATAGTGCCCTTAGGTGGATTGGAAATGAATCTACAAAGCGTAATACAGCCGCCCAAACGGGACTTGTTATTCATTCTTCTCATAAAACTTCAAAAAAATATGAACGTGCTAATGATGATGAAGTCACCCAGCATATACTTGATGAAGCATCATCTATAATAGGTTCCTGGGTGTCAGAGCCCAAATCCACTTCTCTTAAACGCTGGAAATATTTTACAGCGCGAAATGTTATTGACGAATATTTTATGGAATTGGAAATGATTGACGCTCCCCTTGCGTTGGTAGGGAACTACTTCGGTGGAAGATCCGTTGAAAAGGCATATCTATCCGGTTACAACCTGGCAGAATATTGGATAAATAAATACAGTAATGCTCCGGTTGCTTAATTAAAATCAGTTGGATAGTAATAAATAGATCATCAAACCAAACCTGTTATTGGTGGGTTCACTACGCAAGTTAAATAGGTATTTTAAAAAGTATAAGGGGACTATTATTCTTGGATCGTTGTTCTTGACAGCATCCAATTTTTTCTTGGTATGGATACCTGTTTATTTGCGTAGAACGGTGGATCAGGTAGCAGAAATAGAACTTGACCGGTCTGCTGATAGTTTTGGTAATATTTTTGAACTGCTATTCAGTAGTGATGCAAGCTGGCTTCTGGCAAAAAATGCTTTGCTGTTAGTAGGAGCGGTATTGCTATCGGGAGTATTGCTTTTTGCTACTCGTCAAACACTTATAGTTGCTTCTCGTAAAATAGAATACGATCTGAGAAACGATATTTTTGACAAGCTTCTAAAACTACCTCAGCGGTTTTATAGCAGCTACGATTCCGGTGAGATTTATGTCCGCGCTACAGAGGACGTTTCCAAAGTCCGGGAATATTTTGGACCTGCCTACATGTATACTATTAATACTTTGACGAGAGCAGGTTTTATAATTACCATGATGGTTATTGTCAGCCCCGAATTGACGCTTTGGGCTTTACTACCGCTTCCTTTTTTGTCTGCTTTTGCTTATTGGGTGAGTGGCTATATCAATAACTATTCCCGGATAATACAGGAGCAATACTCAACTATTGCGGGAAGAGCTCAGGAGTCATTTACGAGCATCAGACTTATTAAAGCCTATAATCGTGAAGAGTATGAAAACGGTCGTTTTGAACATGAAAGTGAACGGTATCGTAAAAAAAAGTTGCGCCTAGATCTGGTAGAGTCACTTTTCCATCCCACACTTAACTTATTAATTGGTCTCTCAGTAATAATTGTTGTTTGGAAAGCGGGCCAAATGGTTATCGAGCAAACACTGACCGTGGGCAATATTATGGAATTCATTATTTATGTTGCTTATTTGACCTGGCCGGTCGCTTCTCTCGGCTATACCGTTAATCGATACCAGCAGTCTATGGCATCGTGGAAGAGGATTGATGAAATGCTTACCGAAGATGTTGATATAGCTGATAAAAATAATACCAATCATAATATTACTGAAATTGAAGGAAGTATTGAATTTAGGAATGTCTCTTTTTCCTATCCAAATGCTGATGAGTATGCATTAAAAAATATTAATCTGAAAATTGAAGCTGGGCAAAATGCGGCGATAGTAGGTCGTACGGGCAGTGGAAAGACCACTCTGGTAGAACTAATTCCACGTCTTTATGATACTACAGAAGGAAAAATCTTGATTGATGGAACGGACATTAAGTCAATTCCCTTAGAGGTATTACGTAAGAATATTGGATTGGTACCACAAGACACATTCTTATTTTCAGATACGATTGGTGAAAATATTGCATTAGGTACTGAAGATGCCAGCAAAGAAGAAATAGAGGCTGCTGCAGAAAAAGCTCAGGTCCGAGAAAATATTTTGGATTTTGAAAAGAAATTTGAGACTATGTTAGGAGAAAGAGGGATTACGTTATCCGGCGGACAAAAACAACGAACCGCAATTGCTCGAGCCCTGATTAGAGATCCTAAAATTATAATACTAGATGACTCATTAAGTGCTGTAGATACTAAAACAGAAGAATCTATTCTCCGACATCTCCGAAAAGAATTGCAAGGACGAACAACGTTGATGATCAGTCATCGTATATCTACGATAAAAGATGCAGATATTATATACTATATTGAAAATGGAACTGTTGTAGAAAATGGAACACACGAAGAATTATTAGAAAAGGAAGGTCGTTATTCAGTTATGTACAATAAACAACTCATAGAAGAAGAGTTGGCAGAAATCTAATAAAAAACAAAAATAGTAAAATTATAACCTTATAAGATCTGCGGCTTGATCGCGGTATGATCTAAAAAAAGACATAGGAGTTAAATCATGATTATCGTACCATTAGGTGTGGCTTCAGCGACACCCACGGCAACTCGTCATTTATCATCAGTAGCTGTTTGGAGAGAAGGGAGCGTTTTCCTCTTTGATTGTGGGGAAAATGCTCAGATGAGAATGCTTCAAGGGGGCTTAAAACGTTCTCAGATAGATTATATTTTTATTTCTCATTTTGATACGGACCATTATTCTGGTCTAATTGGATTACTTTCCACTTTGCAGCTGCAAAGGAGAGATCGGGAAATTACCCTTGTTGGACCGGAAGGACTGCAGGAGTTCATAGAATTTAATTTTGAATTTTCCAATATCAGTTTGAGCTATGAAATCAAGTATGTGGAATTAAGTGAAGATTTTGAAAGCGAGCGTGTCGTCGATGCCGATGAATATTATGTAGAGGCTCTACCACTAAATCATACAAAATTTTGTATCGGTTATCGCTTACAAGAAAAAGATCAGCCCGGTAAGGTTGATGCAGAGAAAGCCCAAGAACAGGGCATTAGTGAAGACTGGCAGTACAAGGATCTAAAAGCTGGTAAAGATGTAGAGCTCGAGGATGGAACTGTAGTTAAGTCTGCTGATATAGTAGGCCATCCACGCCCAGGAGACAGTTTCGCTTATATCACAGATACTAAATACTGCCCGAACTCTGTTAAGTTAGCTAAGAATACGAATGTATTGATTCATGAGGCTACATTTAATGAAAGTCTTTCTGAAAAAGCAGAGGAAACCGGTCATTCAACAGCTAGAGATGCTGCTCGGGTGGCAAATGAGGCCAAGACAAAACTTTTGGTTATCACTCATTTTTCAGCCCGCTATACCAATGAATATGTGCTTCTGCGTGAGGCGCGGGATGATTTCTTCCCAACATGGGTTGCTACAGAGCTTCGTCCGATATTTACTGATCCGGCTCATGAGAAAGGTATTATTGAGCCTAAGGTTTATCTCAAAGAGATTAATCAAAATAAAGGAAATAGTAGTGGAGGCGGCGGCAGTAAATCTAAGCGAAAGAAACGAGGAGGTAAGAAGAAGCGACGCATGAGAAAGCGCAAAAAAACATCGTCCTCTCGCAGCAGAAAGAGTAGCAATAGTAGTAAAAAAAGTTCTCGTAGTAGCCGATCTAAAAAATCCTCTTCCAATAATAATAACAACAATAATAATAACAATGGAGGAAATAAGGATAACAAGCGTAAACCAAGACAGATTACGCCTCGAACTCCATTTGATGATTTTGATCGCTTCTAAACAAATAGTAGTGTGAGCAATAAAGAAAACGATAAAGCCGTCGATACCAATCTTCTTCGACGGCTTTATCAATTTATAAGACCCTATCGGTGGTACGTACTTCTGGGAATTGGATTGACACTTGGAGCCTCTTTTTTAGGTACTATCCGCCCAAAGCTAACCCAGGTCGCGGTTGACGATTATATAGCAAACAATGATTTTGAGGGTTTGCTATGGATAATTGTACTCCTCTTAGGAGCACTCGTTGGAGAATTTATTCTGTTGGTTATTAATACCTATCTTACGCGTTGGTTTGGGCAGGGAACATTATATAATTTAAGGAATTCTGTATTTCAAAAAATACAGTCCCTCCATGTACAGTTCTTTGATAAGAATCCAATTGGCCGACTCATTACCCGTACAACCAGTGATATTGAGGCCCTGAGTGATCTGTTGAGTGATGGAGTGGTGAATATTATAGGAGATATGTTTCGGATCTTCTTTATCCTGTATTTCATGTTCAGCATGAGTTGGGAACTTTCCCTGGTAGCTATTTCTGTACTGCCCCTGTTATTTTATGCTACTTTCTTGTTTAAGGCCAAAGTGAGGGTGGCATTTCTTAATGTGCGTGATCAAATAGCACGCCTGAATTCCTTTGTACAGGAACATATTAATGGAATGTCCATTGTGCAGCTTTTTAATAAGGAAGAACGGGAGCGCAGCAAGTTTGAGTCAATAAACAGCAGCTATAAGGGAGCCTATATCGATACCATTTTCTATTTTGCAATATTTTGGCCGGCTGTTGAGATTATAGCTAGTCTGGCAATGGCCCTAGTAATCTGGTATGGAGGCGGACGAGCTCTGATGGATCAGGTAACCTTTGGTATTTTGTTAGCTTTTGTTCAGTATGTACGCGATTTCTTTCGACCAATTAGGGGCTTATCGGAAAAATTCAATACCCTTCAATCCGCTCTTGCATCTTCCGAGCGTATCTTTAACGTATTAGATACTGAGAATAAGGTTACTGATCCGGAAGATCCTAAACATATTGATAATCCGAAAGGGAGTATTACATTCAAAAATGTATGGTTTAGCTACAATAAGGATGAAGAAACCGTATTGAAAAATGTATGCTTTGAAGCTAATGCAGGAGAAACCATTGCTATCGTGGGAGCTACTGGTGCGGGTAAATCCACTATCATTAATTTACTTATGCGCTTTTATGATATTAATGATGGGAAAATTTTCTTAGATGGTGTGGATATCCGGGACCTGACAATCGAAGAACTTAGATCAAATTTTGCGTTAGTTCTGCAGGATAATGCCTTGTTTTCGGGTACTATTATGGAAAATATCACATTGGGCAATCCAAATATCTCCGAAGAACGTGTTATCCAGACCGCGCGAAGTATAGAGGCCAATCGTTTTATTGAGAAGTTGCCTGGAGGGTATGACTTTATTTTAAACGAACGTGGGGCCTCATTATCAATGGGACAGCAACAACTTATCTGTTTTATTAGGGCAATGGTATATGATCCTAATATCCTGGTACTCGATGAAGCTACATCGAACGTTGATTCGGAAACAGAGGAGATTGTCAATAAGGTATGTGACCAACTTATGGAGAATAGAACCTCTATTGTGATTGCTCATCGTCTCTCAACCATTCACGAAGCTGATAAGATTTTAGTAATGCATAAAGGTGAAATTCGTGAAAGGGGTACTCACCAAGAGCTCCTTCAAAAAGAAGATGGAATCTATCGTAAGTTGTATGAACTGCAGTATAAGGATGAATACTTACCGACATCTGCCTCTACATGAGGAAGATGTCGGTA
>JBEPXF010000161.1:0-6935 GCA_041642075.1 Fodinibius sp. | reverse complement strand
CTTCGTCTGAATCCTCTTCATCCTCGTCATATTCTTCATCATCTTCATCACCTTCTTCGTCCTCTTCACCCTCATCATACTCCTCGTCTTCTTCAGAGTCAGATTCATCTTCCTCTTCGGCTTTTACCTTTTCGACCTCATCGGCTTCTTCATCTTCGCTTTCTTCACTATCAGCCTCCGTATCCTCATCCTCTTCTGATTCTGGTGCGGTTTCTTCTTCCTTAAGCTCTTCGGCTTCTTCTATTTCTACATCTTCAATCTCTTCCGCCTCTTCATCTACCTCAGGCTCCTCTTCCAGGCTATCCTCTTCTGTTTCCTTAGAAACAACTTCCTCATCCTCAACAGGTTCTTCGGTCTCTTCTTCATCGGGAGCTTCTTCCGCCACTTCCTCTACCTGTTCCTCATCCAACGGTTCGAGCCCCTCAATTTCTTCTGCGGATTTATCTTCAGGTTCTAAATCCTCTTGAGGCTCAAGGGGTAGGTCTTCTTCAAGTGGTTCAAGCGTATCTTCAATAGAAATGCTCTCATTACGGCTGGCACGAATTTGATCACGGCGACTGGCATACTCCTCCTTTGCCCTGGCATGTTGTTGACTATTAGCTTTATCAGCGCCGTACACCTCTTCCAACACCTCATACATTTCAGATGTAATTTTGGTGTTGGGCTTATTAGCTACTTCAAAGCCTTCATCCGAAAGCGAATCTACAATAGATGTAGTAGATACGTTAAATTCGGATGCAACTTTAAATAACCGTTTTGGCTTATTCTTTGGCGACATATAAATCTATTTCTGAAAAGTGCGTTTCTTATTTATTTAAAAACAGCCGTTTAACATACTAAGTATAAGGGAAAACTTGCTGAAGAGAAATGTAAGTTTATACTTATCATTCATCTTCAAACTCATACGCGATTATATCTATAATACGTTCAGCTTCATCTTCTGTGATCTCTCCTTCGGTTCTACGTACGATTTCTTCCTCATCCAGATCCAGTACCTGCCGGGCGGTATCACACCCGATATCGTGAAGGAGCTGGATAACCTCCGGACCAAAATCAATCTCAAATTCCTGAAGGTCAATATCATCTTCTTCTTCGACCTCGCGATAGACATCAATTTCACAATCTGTCAGTTTAGATGCCAGACGAATATTCACTCCGCCCTTACCAATCGCTTTTGATACCTCGTCAGCCGGCACAAGTACTTTGGCCAGGCTTCCATCTTCACTAAAATCGACACTCAGCACCTCTGCGGGTTGCAGTGCTCTTTTAATAAACTCATGTTTATCATCCGTATAGTTGATTACATCAATATTTTCGTTCTGAAGCTCTCGTACAATGGCATGAATACGGATACCTTTCATACCTACACAAGCCCCCACTGGGTCAACGCGTTCATCGTGCGACATGACCGCTACCTTTGAACGATCTCCGGGCTCACGTGCAATACGCACCAGTTCAATAATTCCGTCAAACACTTCAGGAATTTCGTTTTCAAACAATCGCTCTAAAAATAACGGAGAAGTTCTGGAAATAATAACAGAAGGATTGCCATTATAACGCTTCACCTCTTTCACTACCGCCCGTATGGTGTCACCCTTCCGGTATTTATCCTTGTAAATCTGTTCTGACTTGGGCAAGACCAATTCAACCCCGTTATGGTTGACCAGCATTTCGCGGCTGCGAATTTGATAAACATCTCCCAGCACGATTTCACCTACACGGTCAGAATATTCTTCAAATATATTATCTTTCTCAATTTCGCGAATGCGCTGAGCCAATTGCTGTCGCGCCATCATCACGGCACGACGTCCAAAATCCTGAATGGAAAGTTCCTGCGCAAATTCGTCGTATAACTCCAGATCAGGATCGTGCTCTAAGGCCTCATCAATGGTAATCTCCTGCACTTCATCGGTAAGCTCTTCTTCCGGGACAACTTCCCGAATATGAAGAATCTGAATTTCCCCCCGATCAGCGTTTAAGATTACCTCAAAAGCGTCGTCAGAACCATACTTCTTACGAATCATCGTTCTGAAAACATCTTCCAGAATAGATAGTAACAGCTCTTTTTCTATATCCTTATCTTTTGCAATTTCAGCAAAAGACTGAATAATTTTTTTGGATACGTCGTTTGACATCAGTTAACTCCTGTATGCTTAGAATTATTTAAAAGAAGGAATAATTTTAGTTTCCACAAGATCCTCAAAAGGCAAATTGACTGTTATTTGTTCGTTGATCTCTACAGCAATACCTTTTTTGGTTACTTCCTGCAGAATACCTTCTACTTTAAGATCTTCTCCGTCTTGTTCATATTTTACCTCAACCTTACGTCCCTCGTTCTTAGGGTATTGACGACGATCAATCAGTGGCCGGTCCAATCCGGGCGAAGATACGTTGATGCGATACTGTCCGGAAAAAAGCTCGTGGGCATCCATTAAAAACCCTAGCTCATTGCTTATTCTCGCACATTCCTCCATATTTACTCCGCGATCTTCGCCATCGACAGAGACACACACTACCGGACTATCCCCGCCTATTATATCAACATCGACGAGGAAAAAATCTGTCGTTGAAAGCAACGATACCGCTAGCTCTGATATTTTATTTATAATGCTATTCGTCACAATTTCCGTAATTATAGGTACAAAAAAAAGTGAGTACCTTGCGGCGCTCACTTAAAGCAATCAAAGATACCGTTAATCCTCTTAAAAAACAACTCTCTCCCAATCCCTATTTAAGGTTTTGCCCCTATTTAGAAAATAGATTTCTACATTTTTATTTTTTCGAAAATCTTGTACCATATAATTTCTGGTTTAATACTATTATAAAAGAAGCATATTAGATCATTTATTCAATGTTAAAATTTATATTTACCTGTCTCTTCTTACTGACGTTCATTACTCCATCCCTGGCTCAACAGATAGATATCAAGACTACATCTTCCGGGGAAAGAACACAATCCGTTGAGCAGCGCCACCAAATGCGAGCCAATTCCATCTTTAAAGAATATCCCGTGCGCAATGTCGGACCGGTCGTAGTCGGGGGACGGATTACTGACCTGGCTGTTCAAAGTGAAAATCCCAGAAACTTTTACATTGCCTTTGCTTCGGGTGGAGTTTTCAAAACACATAATAGCGGCAACACCATGGAACCCATTTTTGATCACCAGGGGACACTGACGATCGGGGATATTGCCATATCACAAGCCGACAAGGATATTCTATGGGTAGGTACCGGAGAAAATAACAGCAGCCGATCAAGCTATGCCGGAACAGGCGTATATAAAAGTACGGACGGAGGAGAAAGCTGGGAATTTGTGGGTCTGCGAGATTCACAACATATCGGGCGTATTATTACGCACCCTACGGATCCGGATATGGCATGGATAGCAAGTATGGGTCCCCTTTACTCCACCAATGATATGCGGGGAATATATAAAACAACAGACGGCGGAGACAGCTGGACCCAAACCCTTACCCCGCCCGACAGTACCGGGGCCATCGACCTGATGCAACATCCCGAAAATCCCGACAAACTATGGGCTACTACCTGGGAGCGCTATCGTCAGGCATGGAATTTCGATGAAGCGGGCCCGGGTTCTGCCATTTATGTATCGGAAGACGGTGGGGAAAGCTGGCAAAAATCGATGGAGGGATTTCCCGATGAGGAATACGTAGGACGCATTGGCCTGGATGTCAGCCAAAGTAATCCGGATATTCTCTATGCATTTCTCGACAACCAAAAAGAAACCAAAACAAAAAAGGAGACCGATTCGGATGAACTGACGCAAGCCGACTTTATTGAAATGGAGCGGGAAGAGTTTTTAAATCTCGATAATGAGAAGTTAAATAATTTTTTGCGCGATAATGGCTTTCAAAGGGAATACACTGCAGAACGTGTAAAAGAGGATGTCCGGGCGGGAAAATATCCTCCCAAAGCCCTCGCAGATTATTTGGGCGATGCTAATGAAGCCCTTTTTGAGAACAGTATTGAAGGAGCCCAGGTCTATCGCTCCGAAGATGGGGGTAAGAGCTGGAATAAGGTTAATAGCTATGAACTCGATAATCTTATTTATACCTATGGATACTATTTTGGAGAGGTACGCGTGTCTCCAACGAATCCGGATGAACTCTATATCCTCGGGGTACCCCTGTTAAAATCTACCGATGGTGGGAAGACCTGGAAAGCCATTGCCGAAAACCAAGATGTACATGTTGATCATCACGCCATGTGGATCGATCCCGAGGATCCGGAACATCTGCTGTTAGGTAATGACGGCGGACTTTATGAAAGTCATGACGGGGGTAAAAATTTTATACATTATAACAATGCCCCGGTCGGACAGTTTTATACTGTGGCGGTGGATATGGAAGAACCATATAATATCTATGGAGGACTTCAGGATAATGGCATACTTACCGGCTCTTCACAGAGCTCACCCAACGATGGAAATGAATGGGAGCAGCTGTTTGGCGGAGATGGCATGCATATAGCCGTTCATCCAGAAAACAGCGACCGTATTTATATGGGCTATCAATTTGGAAATTACTTTCAACTCGACAGGTCTGAAAGTCAGTACAAAAGCATCACCCCCAAACATCATATTGGTGAGGCTCCCTATCGTTTCAACTGGAACACTCCCATCGAAATGAGTAATCACAATCCGGATATTCTTTATTTTGGTTCTCAAAAAATAAACCGGAGTATGGACGGCGGAGAAACCTGGACAACCATCAGTCCCGACTTAACGCACGATCTTCCGAGTGGGAACGTCCCCTACTCAACCCTCACTACCATCTCGGAATCTCCCCTCGACTTTAGTGTTATCTGGGCCGGAACGGACGATGGTAACATACAGGTCACCAAAGATGGCGGGGACAGCTGGGATTTGGTATCCAATGAACTGCCACAGCGCCGCTGGGTTAGCGAGGTACAGGCTTCTCCCCACGACACGGCAACGGCTTACGCCTCTCTCAACGGCTACCGTTACGATGAGTTTAAAACGTACCTCTACAAAACAACGGATTACGGACAAAACTGGCACTCCATAAAAGGAAACCTGCCCGACGACGTAGCAAATGTTGTCGCACAGGATCCCAAGTATCCGGATCTTCTGTACGCAGGCCTCGACCATGGTACCTACCTCAGTTTTGATGATGGCAAGGAATGGTTTCTGATTAATGGCATTCCCAATGTAGCGGCCTATGATATGGTTGTTCATCCCCGTGATCTGGAGCTTGTAGTTGGAACACACGGACGCAGTGTATATGTTATGGATCTCAAGCCTATTCACACCGTAGCTGAGAACAGAAACCAGCAAGTTCTGGCCCTCGATATCGATGATATCTCCCACTCCGAAAACTGGGGGCAACGCCCGGTCCCTTATCGCCCGGTTAATGAGCCAACCGCTCAATGGATGTACTGGATTGGAGATGAGCAAGTAGAAAATCAGTCTATTGAAATTACTGTAAAAGATAATGAAAACGATATCGTTACCACCCTCACCGATCAGGCCAGCTATGGATTCAATACTTTTGAATGGAACCTTAAGCTTCAGGAGGCCAACGAAAACGAATCGGCCGATTATTTAAGTCCCGGAACCTATACAATTACTTATAACATTAATGGATCTACCGATGAAACAACATTCGAAATTACTTCTCCTAATAATAACAGCAATACTGATCAGCGCGTGTTCTCAGGACCAGAGGAAATCGAATTCGAAGACTACTGATGACAATAATACGAGTCGTCAGCTTGAGTATGAACGCTCCGTTACATTTTTGACAGCAGAGGGTGATTCTATTTCAACGGTTGACGTAGCAATTGCCGATGATAACCAAGAACGAAGTGAGGGGCTCATGAATGTGACCAACTTACCCTCAGATAAAGGGATGCTTTTTATCTTTGAAGATAATCAACCGCGCAGCTTCTACATGGCCAATACTCCCTTGTCCCTTGATATTATTTTCGTCAATGAGAATAAAGAGATCGTGCGTATCCATAACAATACGCAACCCTATTCCGACAAGAATTTAACTTCTGGAAAACCCGCACGCTATGTTGTTGAAACAAATGGAGGTTATTGCCTATCGCACGATATACAGGAAGGAATGCAAGTAGACTTTTAAAATAAGCCTACATTCGTTTAACGGTTTCCAGCCACCCTTTAGCCATAAGCTGAGAGCCCGCAAGTGTGGGATGCACGCCGTCCCCGGTCCAGTAGGTTGGTTCTACGTTTTCTGATGCTTTATCAAAAATAGACTGGTAAGGAATAAATGCCGCTTCAAAATCCTGGGCTATCTCTTTTGCCACTTCCTGATAGCTCCTAAAATCAGGAAGCCACTCCTCTTCTTCAACGGCAGATCCTTCCAAGACCACAAAGGGTTCCCCTATCACCAGGTTTACTTCCGGGAGTTGCGCTTTGGTACGCTGAAGCAGCGATCGAAAATCCTGTTCGTATGTCTCAACGGTACCTTCATAATCATTTAGAGTATGCCAATAATCATTTACCCCAATGAGGATACTCAATAGATCAGGCTCAAGATCAAGCGCATCTTCTTTCCAGCGATCCGCCAGCTGAAATACTTTATTGCCGCTTATTCCGCGATTATAACACCGAAGATCCCGTGCTGCCAGCTTGTGCCGCAGATAAGCTGTGCCAAGCATGGCATAGCCTGCTCCTAATCCGCTATTTGCATTCTTTTCGTCCCTGTCTCTTCCCGCATCGGTTATAGAATCACCCTGAAAGAGAATAGTGGCATTTCCCGGTAAAATAGAAAAATCATCGCCTGCTCTTTTTCTTTCCTGTATCGGGCTTAATGCCAGTCCGGCTGCACCAAGAGCGGCTGTAGTAATAGTTTGAAGAAAATTTCGCCGTGTATAATCCATAACTATAAATAATTAAACTGATATCGTTTCTGAAGAATATTTATCTA
>JBEPXF010000160.1:0-6991 GCA_041642075.1 Fodinibius sp. | reverse complement strand
GTAGAGAGAAAAAATGAACAAGCCAAGCAGCAGGGCAATAATACAGAACCGGCCTCCGGGAACATGCAGGATAGTGTGGCTGTTCAGAAAATAAAATTGGAGCGAGGAGACAGTACCTCTGTAGGTCCTTTTGATATTACCTTGCGGGATTACCGCCAGGTTGAGGACCAGCAGCTTCAGGACAGTACTGTTGTGGCTGTACGGGCTTATATTGATATCGCACCAAGGGGAAGTGATAATAATACGGTTATTGATCCCCTTTATTCTATATATGTGGAGAGCGGTAAAAACTGGTCGTATGCACCTCCAAAACAGATACCCGAGCATAATGGCACCGTACAGTTCAGTAGTATTGATCCCGCAACCGGAGAAGTAGAGCTGACTTTTCGGGGTGTAGAGAAAGAAGTTGAGGAAGATTGGGTGCTGTTGGTAGCCGAGGAAAAGCCATTTATTTCAGTCGTTTGGCTTGGAACATTTCTGTTGATGGGAGGATTTAGCATATCTATCTTCCGGCATTGGGATAGAGAACGAAAGAAAAGTTAGCACTTGGAAGGGGTAATGTACAAATGCCGCGTTATAAATTAGTTATCGAGTATCTGGGAAGTGCTTACAGCGGTTGGCAAAAACAGCTGAATGCGGTGACAGTCGAAGAAACCATAGAGTCGGCCTTGGAGCGCATAACTGGTGAGTCGATCGACATCATTGGTCAGGGCCGAACCGACAGCGGAGTACATGCCGAGGCCCAGACGGCGCACGTTGATTTTCTGAAACCCATAGACAAGGAGGAACTGATCTATGCGCTGGTAGGAGTATTGCCAAAGGATATTGCAGTGTGGGATATGGAAAGAGTTTCATCAGATTTTCACGCCCGTTTTGATGCCATTTATCGCCGGTATCGCTACTGTATTGCCCGCCGTCCTCGTCCATTGCTTAAAGATACGAGTGCAACTGAATTTCGCGAACTGGATACTGAAGCCATGAACTATTGTGCTGATTTAATAGAAGGAACACACAATTTTGATAGCTTTACGAAGCCAGATAATCAAAATCCCAGTTCGGAATGTGAGGTAAGTGATTCTACTCTCACGGAATCAGATGGATTGTTAATTTACCGAATACAAGCTAACCGCTTTGTACGCCACATGGTACGGAGATTAGTAGGAACAATGCTACAGGTTGGCTTGGGCAAACGTTTGGCAGAGGATTTTAAGGATATGTTATTGAATCCAAGCAAACTTAAAAATGGACACGGCGCCCCAGCCAGGGGCTTAATCCTGGAAAAAGTTGGATACAAAAAAGTTTGAAAAAGACCTTGACTTGAGTGGATATAAATAATTATATTTGTGCTCTGTTAAAAGCGGTTTGAATTATTCCGTTATTAAATAATCCTCGGTAGCTCAGTGGCAGAGCAATCGGCTGTTAACCGATCGGTCGTAGGTTCGAATCCTACCCGGGGAGCCGATCGAAGCTAAAGTGCGAACTTGGTCCTTTCCAGGTTCGCACTTTCTTATTTCAGTCCATTCTGCTTCTAGCTTTTTATCAGCTAAAAAGTTGATCTCAATATCTTCAGTGTTATCATCAGATCTTTTTTTACTTTGAGAAGAGAAAACAAAGGTATTTCAAGTTCTTATTTAATCTTACATGAGTCACTCACATAATAATATTATGGCGAAATGCGATTTTGATATTGTCTATTCACAAGGAATTGATGAGGCTAAAAAAATTATTACTGAAGAGATCACCAACAATAACGGCGAAATCCAAATCAATGAAGATGAAGGAGCGTTTACGATCTCGGTTCCGGGAGGTGAGGTTACGGGTAGTGTGGCATTTAAAAGCAATGAGATCTCAGTTAATATTACAGATAAGCCAAGCTTCATCCCCTGCGGGATAATCAAATCAGTGATACAGAGTTATCTGTAATAGTTTATAGTACTGCTTATTTCAGTCGCTACTGATAGAAAGCAAAAGTTATGTAAGTATACTGAAATAAGGGTGAGTTCTCCAGAAGACGGATTGAAATTTCCCTTTGGAAGGGAAACTATCCCATACATATATTCAGGTAATCCGCGGACAATTCCCCTGGCAAATCAACATGTAAATTGTAATTAAGGTTTTTGTTAGCCATATTTCTGTAGCTATAAAGGCGTTTTACCTGGTTTAAATCCGTCAGATAGGCATCAATACTATTAAGAGACCTGTTATGCGTAAAGAATATCAGTACTTATCTATAATACTTCTACTATTGATCATAATGCCGATCAGCGTGTTTGCGCAGGTTCAAAACCAGATCGAAACTACTGAACCTGATGAAACCGCCGCTCCCGAGCGTGTAGACGTTGCACCAGTGGCAGACGATTCCCAAATACGGGAACGGCTTGTCAGGATTTTGACTGCAACAGAATGGTTTGAAGATCCACAGGTAGAGGTTAACGATGGGGTGGTTTTTCTAAGTGGATCAACAGGAAACGGCGATTACAAAAGATGGGCGGGAGATCTGGCCCGAAATACACAGGATGTAACCGCCGTAGTAAACAGAATTGAAATACTGGATCCGGATATATGGGATTATCAACCCGCATATACCGGCTTGCAGGAATTATGGCGAAATATTATGAGTGCTATTCCATTCCTGATCTTCGGAATAGTGGTGCTGGTTATTTTCTGGGGAATTTCCCTGCTGATAGCTAAAGGTGCCCGGTCTTATTTGAGCAATCGCCAAATGAACGAGCTTTTGCAGGATATCGCTGCTCGAGGTATTGCCATTGTTGTTTTCCTCATGGGTATATATATCGTTTTTCATGTTGCAGATTTAACCAATGTAGCTCTTACAATACTGGGAGGTACAGGTTTGTTGGGTATTGTTTTGGGGATCGCATTCCGGGATATAACGGAAAATTTTCTGGCCAGTATTTTTTTGAGTGTGCAAAACCCTTTTCATGCGGGTGATCATGTAGAGATAAATGACAATATTGGATATGTCCAGCGGCTTACCATTCGGGCTACATTACTTATGACCCTTGATGGAAACCATCTGCAAATTCCAAATTCTATCGTTTACAAAAGCAGCATCCTTAATTACACAAGCAATCCAAACCAGCGTTTCAGCTTTGTTATTGGTATTGGATATGATGCCAGCGTTACTTCTGCACAGGATCTTGCCTCCAAGATAATTGAAGAACATCCGGCCGTTTTGAGGGAACCTGAACCCTGGGTTCTGGTGGATGAGTTGGCTTCTTCTACTATCAAACTAAAGTTCTATGTTTGGGTAGATGGCAGCAAACATGATGTACTAAAGGTAAAATCATCTGTACTGAGGCAGATCAAAACAGCTTATTTAGCAGAGGGGATTTCAATGCCTGATGATGCTAGAGAAAGAGTTTTCCTGGATGGTGTAACAATTCAATCCCGAAAAGAAGCTGCAGCATCCAATAAGAAAGAATCCATGAATACACCTATTTCAGAGGACGCAAAATTAACAACGAAGGCGGAGGGGGAATTAGAAAGTAATGATGAGGAAATTTTAAAACAGGCCCGGATGTCTAGATCTCCTGAAGAAGGAGATGACCTTTTAAAACCGAATAAATAGGTGTGAAATTGTAGTTTTCTGACATATTTCTACAAACCTGGGTTCAGGCTGCCTACAAAGTTCCAATCAACCTGTTTAATATACGTTCTGGCGGCTATACCTTGGTATTTCCTATTCAGAGAATATAATACCCGGCCTTTGCAGCCAATCTCTAGATCGATAACAGTCTGGCTAATAATCAGTGCGAAGATGAGGTTCAATAATAAAACCTATTGAAAAATATCAGATTATAACATTAATCCGCCACATGATTGGCATGATAAGCATCCCGCTGGCCCATAGGTCGATCTTTTCCTATGGTAGTATCTTTTCGAGTCTGATGCTCCATTTCAGAGTTGATTTCTGCACCCAGTAATATTGCATAGGCCGTGATTAAAAACCACAGGATAAGAATGATCACAGCGGCAAAACTTCCATACATTTTATCATAATTGCCAAAATTACTGATGTAAAAAGAGAACAGGATTGATCCTGCCAACCATAAGATGGTTGCTATAACGGCTCCCCAGCTAACCCAGCTGAATTCAGGATTGCGCCGATCCGGGGCTATTTTATATGTAATAGCCAAAACACCCATTAATGTCAGCGCCAGAATAGGCCACCGCAACAATTGAACAATACTTTCAGCCCCGTAAGCAGGAAGATTAATACCCTCTATAATCGCGGGGAAAACTACAACCAGCGCTGTACAAATTACTCCTATGACTATTCCACCAAGGGTGAAAAGCAGGGTTAATCCATTATATTTGAAAAATCCCCGCTCATCAATTTCGTCATAAGCAATATTTATACCTTCAAACACTGCCTTTGTGCCCTGCTGGGCACTCCAAAGGCTGAAAACTACACTCAAAACAAGGCTCCAACCCAGAGTAGCTTCCGGCTTATTGGTGATATTCTCTAAGATATCCGTTATAATTTGAGAGGATTGCTGGGGTAGGATATGAGCTAACTCGCTAATTTGCTGTTGAATCTGTATCGGTTCCATGACCAAGCCATAAATTGATATAGCTGCTACGAGTGTGGGAAAAAGCGCCAGGAAAAAATAATATGCCACACCTGCCGACACTATTGCAATATGATCTATGGTAAGTTCACTATTTACGCGCTTACCAATTTGCTTCCAGGCTTCCCATGATAACTGTATGGGTTTCTCAGCAGAGTGTATATCTTTGGTTTTATTCATTCTTCTCTTGCTTGTTAAATCTATTTCTCATTGGATCTGAGGGACTGCTTGTACACTCTACCAAATAGTAAGAGTCAGGATATTCCGAAGGCAGAGGCTCCTTCCAAAACAACAGCTGCAAGAAATACCCACCAAACTGCTTTAATGGTTTTTCTGGCAGTTCAATTTAAAACTTATGTAGAATTGCTACTCTCGTATGACGTTAATTTTTATCGGCATTCAGGAGTGAATCCTATCACTTATTATAACCTCTCCGTCCTTTCTTTTGTTCCATTTGTGGTTCTATAATAAGTCATGTAGATATTCTTCCTAAAAACAGAGCTATTCTGACCTTGAGTTTTCGGTAATCATGTTAATATACGACAAATAATAATTGCCAGGGAAACATCTGTATTTGCTGAATGTGGGATCATCTTTGCCCTCTAACAGACCGAGGGTGGGATCAAAGTTGGATGATCAGTCTTGATTGGGTGGTTTTTTCTTATTCTAAAACGTAATAAGGAAGGGATCCGTTTTGGTATATGTATATGTTAAAGTTTCTAATCGGATAAATTTATTTATTGATATATTAGTAATATTTCTTGGCAAAGTTCATGGAATGTTTGGGTACAAATGGATCAATGAATATAAAATTACTAATGTTAATTGCACGTGCATCAGATTAGCGATACTTTGCGATTAAATAATCCTTCCTCGAGCTATCTGATTTTTAAACTATTCTTGAAATCCATGCAGAGGAAAGGAGTGGGAGAATAGAGTTTTATTTTTTCGATTAATTCTATATAAGATTGTATGATGGCAGACAGTGAGAGAGAACAAATTGACCAATCCCAAAGTGGTGCTCCAGCAGGCGGACAGGCTGTTCGTGATATATTTTCAACGGATGAAATTTTTCATCGCATTGTAGCTACAGCCGATGAGGATTTTAACCGTTCTACCCGGCTCCTATTTCTAAGCGGCCTGGCTGCAGGGTTGTCCATCGGTCTTACGTTTGTAGCTCGTTCTGCGATGACAGGTGCTGCCGGACCAGAGATTTCTTTGTTCATTGGGAATCTGTTATATCCCCTTGGATTTATCCTGATTGTAACCGGGAAATATCAGCTGTTTACCGAAAATACGCTTACCCCGGTCACACATGTACTCACGAGGATTGCCAGCATACCTGCCTTAGTGCGAGTTTGGGGCATTGTGCTATTTGCAAATGTAGTAGGTGCAGGCGCTTTGGCTTATGTGCTGGCCAATACAGGTATCTTTGCGGCCGAAGCGGCGGAAGCAGCCCGGGTATTTGGAGAGCATGCAGTAAGCGTATCCTGGAATGATCTGTTTTGGAAAGGCGTATTAGCCGGATGGATTGTGGCATCGATGGTCTGGCTGACCCACGCCGTAAGAGATGCGATGGCTCGTATTGCTATTGTTTTTATCCTTATGTATCTCATACCTATAGCTGATTTATTTCACTGTATTATTGGTGCGTGTGAGGTGCTTTATTTGATTTTCCAAGGATTAGCAGGATGGGGCGAGTTCGGATATTTCTTTTCCGCAGTTACACTTGGTAATACAGTGGGTGGGGTAATATTGGTGGCTATGCTTAATTATTCGCAAACACGGCAGAGTCGCTTTCCGGATAGGGGCAGTTGCCAGTTAGAGCTTACATGGAAAGAATGGCTATTTGGTCGTAATACAATATTGCCGGATTTTATTCGTCGCCCGCATTCCAATCATGATCAGCAAGAAGAAACGGAGGATACCCTCCAACCACCTGTCATTGAAGAAGACCATCAGCATGGAAACCCGGATGCGGAAATTACTCTCTTACAGTATGGGGATTATGAGTGTGAAACCAGTCTTCGAATCTATAAGATGGTAGATGATATAATGCAGGATGAGGATGGGGACATGCGATATATTTATCGTCACCTTCCGCTTAGCCGACGACATCCACATGCTGAAAACGCAGGCATGGCGGCAGAGGCGGCTGCCGACCAAGGCAAATTTTGGGAAATGCATGACGAACTGTTTGACCATCAAAATCATCTGGAAGATGAAAACCTGCTGAAATGTGCCCGTCACATAAATCTGGATACCGAGCGATTTAAGAAAGAAATGTATGCCGAAAAAAACAGGAAGCGCGTTCTTGAGGACCGGCGCTCCGGAGTACGTAGTGGAGTGAGCGATACCAGTAATTTGTTTATCAATGGACAGCGATTTGACAAAGCGAT
>JBEPXF010000159.1:0-7051 GCA_041642075.1 Fodinibius sp. | reverse complement strand
GACAGCACCCTGTCGTAGGACGGGTATAGCTCGCGTTGCGACTACGACAGGGTCCCGTCGTAAGGTAGGAAAGGTTGTGCTAGTGAGGAGAATGGCACCGTCAAACAGGAGGCGCGGGTGTTTTATTGGTAGCTACCGAAACAAGCATCCGCTTATGTCTTCCTTTTTTGAAGATCGCGCGCCAGGGGATTATTGCGGGCAGGTACCCCACACCGGGTGGTGTTCCTCGGAAAGTGCACTACCATCTGAAAAATTATCTGGCTCTTCATTGATATTACTGACACACCAACCGTTTAAGTCTTGGTTAAAAATTTCAGCATTGGAAAACATATAGTTCATCTCGGTTACCATGCTCACCTCCCAGTCCCCAATATCGACATTAAAACTGGCAGCTTCATTAAACATACTACTCATATTGGTTACATTGCTTACATCCCAAGAACTTAGATCTTGGTCGAAAAGTCTTAATCCATAAAACATGCTATCCATTCTGGTAACATTGCTCACGTCCCAACTATCTATAGGATAGTCAAAATACTCATCTCCTTTAAATAGCGACGCCATGTTCGTTACGGGTGAAGTGCATGCGTGATTTGGAAATCCTTCGTATGTGTCTAATTTTTGACGATCAACGGCTATATATTCTGTTCCGTTAACCATTCCTTTCTGGCCCGGTTCGGCATCCGCACACAGGATGGTTACCCCATTTTCATGGAGATAAAATTGGTCTTCGGCCTCGTCTATAAAATTAGCCGTAAGGCTGTAGTTTTGGTCAACGGTGAGCGACAGGGGATTGGAGGTGGTATCTATATCTCCGGTCCAGACGGAAAATTGATACCCCTCATTGGCGCTGGCCTGTAAGGTTACGGTACTAATCGGCCTCACAGGAGCTGTCCGCTGCCGGGGAAATGATTCCTGCCCCTTCGGGGGAGACCGATACCGACACATCGTAGAGCGTGGTATCTGGACCGCTATTGTTGTCGCAAGAAATTAGCAGTAGCGTTAATACAAAGAATAAAGAATAGCGTGCAGTGTCCATGATGGTCTCTCCTCGGTTATTCACGTACAAAAGTAAGCGGAAGGGAACTTTCCTTACGTAACTAATTATACGTACAACTTAATATACTCAATTTAAAAAATCACACAATATTGTGTGTCGTAAGGTTTCAGGCGTGCTGCATTGCCAGAACGGGATAGCCGTACATCGTTAATTCCAAATAGTTGACAGTTTATACAGGCTTGGGGAACAAGTTTTAAAGGTTCCGGTTTAAGTAAAGGACTCATCTACTAATAAAATTAAACGTAAGAGAAAGACCATGTTAGGACTAAAAAATAATTACAGACTCCGAGGTATTACCGCCATAATTACTCTTTTTTTAATGACAATAATTGGAATCGTCGGATGCGACGAACAAAGCAGTACAGGCCCCGATCCGGATCCCGGATCTGACGATGATAGTATTTCTGCCGTTGTTAGTGAGGACAGTACCTTAAAGACCTTTTCAGGCATATTGGTACAAACAGGATTAGATACCGAATTGGAATCAGAGGGGCCTTTGACTGCTTTTGCGCCGACCGATTCGGCTTTTCATAAGCTCCCGGAAGGATTGCTGGATGAACTTAACAGCGATCAGTTAAAGGAGATTCTCAATTATCACCTGGTATCAGGAGCGATGTCTACTGGCGATATCCAGGAGAACGAGGAGATAGAAACGAATGCGGGCGGTTCTATATTCGTGAGGGCCAATAATGATATAGAATTAAACCGCAAGGCAATAATAACCGAAGGAGATAAAGAAACAGCAAATGGCGTGATCCATAAGATTGATAATGTACTTCTGCCGGATTCTTATTTAACGGTATTCGGTGTTATCGAAAAGCGGTATTCGCTTAAGAAGTTTGCTTGCTATTGTACTTCCGGAAGAACAGAACTCGAGGGTGTTCTGGAAGATGAAACCTCTGAATTTACAGTGTTTGTCCCTACAGATGAGGCCTTTGAGAACTTTGAGAAAAATGTGGATGATCTTTCCGATTCTGATCTGAGGGAGATTTTAAACTATCATGTTGTGGAGCAGAAGTTCTTATCCGATGAGCTAAGCGACGGTCAAACTCTAACAACCCGTAATGGAGAAGATCTCATGATATCAGTATCGAACGATGGTACTATAACGCTCAATGGAGAGCGGGCCGTAGTTCAGCAAGCAGATATCGAGGGGAAGAACGGGGTCGTCTATATTATTGATGCCGTTGTAGATCCTCACTCGGGCAGTGAAATGTAAGTTGTATAGTGGCCGTTTCTGCTGCGCCTGCGATTATTAAGTGAAATAAAAAGGGCGTACCTTCAAAGTACGCCCTTTCTTTTAAACCATTCATTTGCTGTATCTTCGATTACGCTTACTGCACATCTCCCATCAATCGCTTAACATACGGACTGGCGAGCAGGGCAACAATTCCGCCGCCGCCTACAATCATAGCAACACTCCAGAAGAGACTGCTGGGCGCTAAAGTTTCAAGCTGTCCGGCCATAAGCCCGGCAAAGAGATTCCCAACAGCTGCCGCTACAAACCAGATCCCCATCATCTGACTAACACGCGTTTTGGGAGCAAGCTTGGTCATGGAGGAAAGTCCTACGGGCGACAGGCAAAGCTCTCCTGCAGTATGTAAAAAGTAGGTTACAACTAACCATGCAGGGCTTACCGGATTTGCCTCGGTTGCATTTGCTGCTCCCCAGGAGAGAACAAAAAATCCGGCAGCAAGGCCAAATAATCCCAGGCCAAATTTTACTGGGATAGATGGATTGGCATTACGAGCCGCCAACCACGTCCACATAAATCCAAAGATAGGGGCAAAAATAACAATGAAAAAGGGATTAATAAGCTGCAGGGTACTGGCTGGTGTTTCCCATCCAATGCCAATTTGTCGAATCAACCAGTATAAGAAAATGATGATACCGACCGATGAAACAACGACCACACCTTTGGCAAAACTCCATAGGTCATCGCGTTTAAAAACTTTATACACCACATAAAACAAGGGGATTGCAATTAAAGCGGTAATGAGGAGTGCAGTGCCTCCGTCAAGCCAGCCAATATCACCAATATTACGGTCTGTGAGATCTTGGGCGAAAAGGTTGAGTGATGATCCTGCTTGCTCAAAACCGCTCCAGAAAAGCGCGGCCAAAATAAATAACCAGAAGATAACTCCCAGTTTTTTTTGCTCTTCTTTGGTATGTCCGCCGAAGAAAATGATATAGGCAAAAAATGCGATGGTAATTGTAACGGCAGCTCCACCAAGGTATTCTGCCAGTGTTTGCAGGGTAATATCAATAACGCCCGAACTCATCAAAAAGCTGAAGGCGACTATTGCGCCAGCTACAACCGAGAGAATAGTATAGAACTTTCTGCTTCTGGCATTGAGTACTTCCTCACTTTCACCGGTTTTCAGATCTCCGGCGTTGCCCAGAAATTTATAGCCGTATTTATAAGAAATAAGTCCGAGCACCATTCCGAACCCGGCCAGAGAAAACCCCCAGTGCCAGTTATAGCCTTCTCCCAGAACACCGCAAAGCAAGGGACCCAAAATAGCGCCGAAATTAATCCCCATATAAAAAATGGAAAAGCCGGCATCGCGTCGAGCTCCTCCTTCGGGATAAAGGTCGCCAACCATTGAACTGACGTTGGGCTTCAGCAGGCCGGTACCAATAACAATAAGGGCAAGGCCGAGATAGAAGAATTCAATCCACGGTACGGCCATACTGAAGTGTCCGGCCGCAATAATACAACCGCCTACAAAAACAGCTTTACGCTGTCCCCAGAGCTTGTCGGCAACCCAGCCGCCCGGCAGTGAAAGTACATAAACAAAGAAGGTGTACAAACCATAAATTGCGGTAGCTTTACCCACACTGAATCCAAGGCCGGGATTGCTGCTCATAGTTTCTGCCGTCATATAGAGTACGAGCAGTGCCCGCATCCCGTAGTAGCTAAAGCGTTCCCAAAGTTCTGTAAAAAATAGTGTCGATAGTCCCCGTGGATGACCAAAAAAATCGTTTTCCTGGCCGGTATTAACCGTCCCTGCTTGTTCGTTTGCCATTATTAGCTGATTTATTTTTGAATTGCCGTTTAGCCCAACAACCACATCTTATTCAGGCGATGAATGATAATTAAACCGATATAGTGAAGCAACTTTTAAGTCTACTCCTCTTTTGCAGAGCCATTTTAGTAAACTTAATTAGGCATATACGTAATCCGAAATTAATTTTATACATTGCTAAAAAACATAAATAAAGACTATTGATATGGGTACTGGCAAAGGCGTTGTCAAAAACATCAAAGCACCAACGGGAACCGATCTGCAATGCAAGGGATGGCACCAGGAGGCTGCCCTACGCATGTTGATGAATAACCTGGATCCGGAAGTTGCGGAGAAACCGGAGGAGCTGATTGTCTATGGCGGTGGTGGTAAAGCGGCACGGAACTGGGAGTGTTATCACAAAATAATAGAAACACTGAAGCGCCTGGAAAATGATGAAACGATGCTCGTGCAAAGCGGAAAACCGGTAGGCGTATTTCGTACTCATGTAGAAGCTCCACGCGTACTTATTGCCAATGCACACTTGGTGCCGAAGTGGGCAAACTGGGATGAATTCCGGCGTCTTGATAAAATGGGGCTGACCATGTACGGACAAATGACTGCCGGCTCGTGGATCTATATTGGGACGCAGGGTATCCTGCAGGGGACCTACGAAACCTTCGCGGAGTGTGCCCGCCAAAAATTTGATGGCACTCTTCAGGGACAATTACTGGTTACTGCCGGACTTGGTGGCATGGGCGGCGCACAGCCTTTGGCCGCTACCATGAACGGTGCGGCTTTTATTGGCATAGAGGTAGATGAGCGGCGCATTGATCGTAGGGTGGAAACCGGCTACTGCGACGAGAAATGTACGAACCTTGACGAAGCCCTTGAAAAGGCACTGGATGCCAAAGTAGAAGGGGAAGCGCTTTCGATAGGCCTGTTGGGTAATGCAGCAGAAGTATTACCGCAGATGTTGGAAAAAGAGGTGATTCCCGATATTCTGACGGACCAAACATCAGCTCATGATCTGCAGCTTGGATACATTCCCGCCGGCATGTCGCTTGCGGAGGCGGCCGAAGAGCGGGAGCTCAATCCAAAGATGTATCAGGATGCGGTATTAGATTCTATGGTAACCCATGTTGAAACGATGCTAAAAATGCAGGAAAAGGGGGCCGTAACCTTTGACTATGGCAACAATATCCGCGGACAGGTGGCCGACCATCGCGGAATGGAGGAGGCGTTTAACTTTCCGGGATTTGTCCCCGCTTTTATTCGTCCGCTTTTCTGCCGGGGTTCGGGGCCGTTTCGTTGGGCGGCGCTTTCCGGTAATCCAGAAGATATCCATACGACGGATAAGACCGTACTGGAGACCTTTCCTGAAAAAGAATCGCTAAGCAGGTGGATACGGAAAGCACAGGATCAAGTGCGGTTTCAGGGATTGCCTTCCCGAATCTGCTGGTTGGAGTATGGGGAGCGTGCAGAGATGGGAGCTAAATTCAACTGGCTCGTCAAAAAAGGAAAAGTAGATGCGCCGCTGGTAATTGGTCGTGATCATCTGGATACCGGTTCCGTGGCATCTCCTAATCGCGAAACCGAAGGGATGAAAGATGGCTCGGATGCTATTGCCGACTGGCCGCTGTTGAATGCCATGCTCAATACGGCAAGCGGAGCCAGTTGGGTGTCGCTGCACCACGGCGGAGGGGTGGGCATCGGCTATTCTATTCATGCGGGAATGGTATGTGTGGCCGACGGTACTGACATGGCAGACGAGCGACTTCAACGGGTACTTACCAACGATCCGGGCAGTGGAGTCATGCGTCATGCAGATGCCGGTTATGATGAGGCGATTAAGACGGCTAAAGAACGCGGAGTAGACCTGCCGATGGTGGAATGACGTAGGACGGGCAGCTTGCCCGTCCAATCGGTTTAATCATTTTAGAGAAATAGTAATGAAGGATAAGTTTTTTAGATATCTATGTCATTTTATAAGCGACATCTACCACATTGGCAGCCTAGGGGAGCAGAATTTTTCGTCACCTTTCGTCACCTTTCGTCTCGCAGGATCACTTCCAAAGCTGGCTGTTGAGAAGCTTAAAGCCACTCGGGAAATGATAAATCAGGAGATTGCAGAATATTTAACGGAGTGAAACGGGTCGGACAAGCTGTCCGACCTACATAAACGGAAGAAGTTGCTTTTGAAAAAGTATGAAGACCTATTAGACAGCACTGAAACAGGTTCCACATGGTTAAAAGAAGAGAAGGTTGCCAATATAGTACAAGAAGCACTACATCATCGTGACAAGGTCAAATACGATCTTTTTGCGTATTGCATAATGCCTAAACATGTTCATATAGTATTCGAGTTACTTGAAGATTCAGTAAACTCAGATAAATCAAAAACTGAGTATCCGTTAGCAAAAGTATTACATAGTTTAAAGTCTTATACGGCCTTGAAATGCAACAAACTCTTACATCGGTCAGGGGCCTTTTGGCAGCCCGAAAGTTATGATCATGTTATAAGAGATTCAGAGGAGCTGGAGAAAACGGTGAAGTACACCTTAAATAATCCTGTAAAAGCGGGAATAATAAAAAACTGGAAGAATTGGCCTTATTCTTATTGTAAGCCAGAGTTTTTAGAAAGTATTTGAGAGTAATATGTTGAACGGGCAGCTTGCCGGATATACGCTGAAATGTATAACGGGATACTGAAACAAAAGCAATTGTTTCTCGTCTGATAAGATGTATTAATATAATTTCATTTTTCTTATGGAAACGTTACTTATAATTGTTGGTGGGATTTGTATTATAGTTGGATTTATTGGTTCATTTCTGCCGGTAATTCCCGGTACTCCGGTCACCTATTGTGGATTGTTATTACTGCAATTGGCCACGCAGCCATTTACAACACAATTTCTGATTATCTGGTTTTTGATTATAGGTGCTATTCAGATTTTAGATAATGTGATCCCCGCCTACGGTA
>JBEPXF010000158.1:0-7126 GCA_041642075.1 Fodinibius sp. | reverse complement strand
AGATAACAAAAAAGAGCAGTATAAAGAAGCCATCTCCGAAGCGATTTTTTGTGAATATATTCCAGAAACAGATAGATACAAATGAGACAGCAGAAAGGGATAAGCCAGATAATCGACGAAATATCAAGATGATAATCAAGGAGAATACCACCAATAAAGAGCAGTGCCAGCCTGATTGCCGGATACCGCGCAAAGGGAAATTGATATGTTCGATTGCTATTCACATAGGTAAGACCATTTCAGGAGCAAAACCTTACAATTAATTTTAAAAATTTACCTGAACTGGGAGGTTCAAATATGCTAGGTTGAATACTGCTATGGCATCAAACTTTGAAATAAAAGGATCGGTACTTATCATATAGCTAATGCAGCCAATTTTAAATAAATAAAGCGGTTATGAGATTGAATAATTTTTTTTGGGCATGGGTAGCAGGTCTTCTTCTTTTTTCTGCATGCACTCAGTCCGGGAATGAACAGACGGTTACCGAACAACCCGAAGAACCCACCTCCAAAGAGTGGGCACTGGTGCTCCATGGAGGAGCAGGTGCTATTTCTGAAGATAAACCGGATTCTGAAAAAGAGGCTTATTCTGCCGCACTGGATGAAGCCCTTTCCATTGGTGAAGAGATACTCCGGGATGGAGGTACGGCTTTGGATGCCGTAGAAAATGTGATCAACTACCTGGAAGATAACCCCCGGTTCAATGCTGGAAAAGGAGCCGTTTTTACTCATGAGGGAGCACACGAACTGGATGCGGCAATCATGGTGGGCAATAACCGCAATGCCGGAGCTATTACGGGCGTTAAGACCGTTAAAAATCCTATCTCCCTGGCTCGTTTAGTGATGGAAAATTCAAAACATATCATGTTTGCCACAGAAGGAGCCGAGCAATACGCGGATGAAATGGATGTCGAACGAGTCAATCAGGATTACTTTTATACGGAGAGTCGATATAAGGCTTGGCGCCGTGCTGTTAAAGAGGGAGAGGAGCAATCCTCCTTATTGCCTGAAGTGGAGTCCTCGTTATCTAGCAGTGAAAAGTTTGGTACGGTAGGATGTGTTGCGCTAGACAAGGATGGACAATTGGTAGCAGGCACTTCAACCGGTGGAATGACTAATAAGATGTATGGCCGGGTAGGGGATGTCCCCATTATTGGTAGTGGCACTTATGCCAGTGACGTAGTGGCGGTTTCCATGACCGGCTGGGGAGAACGTATTATGGAAGCTGTATCGGGTCACACTGTAAGCCAGTATATGAAACACAAGCCAGCTACTTTAGAAGAAGCAGGGGATTATTTACTCCGTGAGGTACTTCAGCCGGGAGAAGCTGGAATGATTGCAGTGGACAAATATGGAAATATGCTAATGGATATGAATACGAAAGGAATGTATCGAGGAAAATCCGATTCGGAAGGTAATCGGGAAATTGCAATTTGGGAATAAATTTACAGGGAAAAGCCGAGGTATTTTTTATCCTGATGACGCAGGCTTTTTAGAATTTACTTACTCGCAAAAGGTTTTTGTTAAAACCCTTTATTAAATTCATCACGGAGATCTTGAACGTAAATTCCAATATCGTTTCGAATCTCAAAGAGTTGTTCGTGAAGTTGCCTGTATTTCAGAGAACTAATAACTGAAGTGCCTTTGAGCTCCCGCTGAAGAATAGTTAGTGCATCGTTGGCACAGTATAGCGCTTTTTTAGTATAGGCAATATTCCCGCCCATAAATTCACGATCAAAACCAAAGGAGTACCCCCCGGCAATTTTAGCTCCTATTTTAAGTACATTATCTACAAAGTCACTGCATGATCCCTCTTGCAGGTAATTGGGATTAATAGTTTCGGTCCAAAGTAAGACATCCGCAGCCAGTTCCCGGGCTTGGTTATAGATGTCCAGCATTTCAATGGAACTAAAACTGGAAAGGCTAAATTCATCACTTAGTTCTTTCCACTCCTCACCCTCATTAAAATCATTGTAATCATCGATAAAAAAATCTTCGTCCTCCCATTCATCCTCATCGTCAAAGAAATCTTCCCCTTCATCATCCATATCGTCAAGGGAGTTCTCTCCGTTGTCCCCAAAAAAAGGATCATCAAACTGAAGTTCCTCTTCGATAAAGGCATCAACGGCATCCATCTCATTCCCGTTTTCCTCGAGAATGCTAAGCCATCGCGGCATCTGGTTAGAAGAGTCGGGAGCAATGAATCGCCGCAGCTGAGTATTTCGCCTCTCTATTTCATTGAGATGAGCTTCCCACTGGTGCTCATCCCAGACGTTATCATCAAAGTCGTCAAACATTATAGCACCCGTTTGATGAGGTTAAGTGTATTGATTTATTCTTCCTAAAAGAAACGCAATTTGACAGTAAATTGGTACATATTTTTTTAGCAATTATTACAGCTGTTCCAGAACTCCTGTAATAACGGCCGTCATTTTAGGTTCGGCGATGCCGGCAGCCTCCAGAACTTTTTCAATATCTACTGGTTCAAGCGCATCGGGGAAGCACTCGTCTGTAATAGCAGAAATACCAAGCACATCCATATCCATGTGTACCGCGGTGATAACTTCGGGGACGGTACTCATACCAACTACATCGGCTCCTATAAGTCGAAGGAAACGATATTCAGCCCTGGTTTCCATAGTGGGACCGCTAAGTGCGAGATAGACTCCCTTGTGCATTTTGATATTATTTTCGAGAGCGACATCCTCCGCAATAGCTTGTAGACTCTCTGTGTAAGGTTCGCTCATATCCGGAAACCGAGACCCCAACTCGTCGTCATTGGGTCCGATCAGCGGATTATCGCCCAGCATATTAATATGGTCGTTGATAAGCATAATATCGCCAGCCTCATAATTGGGATTCATTCCGCCACAGGCGTTACTTACAATTAGAGTTGAGGCTCCGAGACGATGTATTACCCGAACCGGGAAAGCAATCTGCTGCATAGTATATCCTTCATAGTAGTGGAATCGTCCCTGCATGGCCACTACCTTTTTTCCGCTCAGGTTACCGAAAATAAGCTGCCCGGCATGGCTTTCAACGGTGGATACCGGGAAGTGGGGAATATCGGCATAGGATATTGTATCCTGCACCTTAATTTTGTCGGCCAGCTGACCTAAGCCGGTGCCCAGAATCACTAAATAGTCCGGTTGGAAACTGGTATGTTCCTTTATATAAGAGAGGGCTTTATTGCGTTTTTTGCGAAATTCCTGAACCGTTTCTCGCTGCATATATATAATTTAAAGCTTATAAGAATGTTGCATGACAAATATCCAAAATAGCAAAAGGAATATAGAAAAGGTAGGATGTAAAAAGGTAGTGTAGCGCAGGAGGATTTTTACTGTTTTTCAAACTGACAGGTATTAATCCAGTTCATCAATAATATTATCCACGTCTTCTGCACCGGGAGGAAGCGGTTGTTTTTCGTCCGAATTATCATCCTCCTGTTTTTCCGTGTGTTCTTCGGACGATTTTTTTTCTTCTTTCTTGTTCTCTTTTTCTATTTCTTTTTCCTCCTGATTTTTTTCCAAGGGGCTCTCCATTTTTTCATCGGGAAGGTTAAAGAGCGAAGCTTCATCTTTTGAAAATTGTTCCAGAGACTCCTGGGCCATTTCCAGGTATGAGCGCATACCGCCAATGATTTCCTTGCGCCGATCAAGCAATCGAATAATGCTTTGCCGTACCTGTTGGCGCTGTTGTGTCGCTTCACGAATAATGGATTCAGCCTCCATCTCTGCTTTTTCAACTTTAGTTTGCGCTTCACGGCGCGCACCTGTGAGCTTTTGCTCGGCCGATTCCTTGGCCGTTTGCAGTGTTTCGTGGAGGGCTTCTTCTACGCGTTCATAGTGCTTTAGTTTTTCCTCGAGGTCATCAATCTTTTTCTCCAGTTCCCGGTTTTTAGCAACCATATGTTCCCATTCATTAGACATAAGGTTTAAAAAAGCTTCTACTTCAGCTTTGTCATAACCTCGTAATGATTTGTCAAAGGTCTGTTGTTTGATCTCAAGAGCCGTTAATTTCATAGCAATACGCTAAAGTCAGGAAGTTAGTTTATTCTGTTGTAGTTAAAGTCCTTAGTCGTGTAGCATGTTCCGTAATCCACTACTTTGGGAAGAAGATTCTTCCGAACTTTCATCTATTTCTATAGAATTTCGAGGAGCTCCCATTCGATTATTTTTATCTAATGATTTTTGAGGAGCAGGTTCATCATCTACAATAATTGCTTCAAGATTTTCGATTCGGCGCTTACTTTCTTTTTTATACTCTATAAATGCCTCCGCTAAACGATTAAAATCCTTTTCAGAGATTCCACTCTTGTTGCGATTCATCCAAGTTTTAATGAGGTCTATTGTTTTTGCCGCTAAATATCCAACCAGGGCAAAGGCGCCGATCGCCCCCACCAGGGCTACAACCATTTCTTCAAAACTCATGCTTTGTTCCTCCGTTTATTTGCGATATCAGAAACTTCTTGTTTATTCTCCTGTTTAATATCGTCGATTTCAATTTTACTCGTGCCGCTTTTCTTGCCGGTGGAAAACTCTTCGGGATCCGCGGCAGCAATAGCTTCCAGATTTTCGATACGTTCTTTTAGTGAATTAACCACCTTATTTAACTCGTCAACCTCTTCTTCATTCTGTTGGCTGCGATTCATCATCGTCATTTTATTCTTTTGGTATTCAATAATAAGGCCACCGATGATCGCCGCCAATGGTATAAGTACCCAGATCCAGCTTGCCATAATGAATTACTCTAAATTAAACTATACAGTAATGCAATGTACTAAATCTTAATGATATTGAAACATTCTTATAACGATTTTAATACTTAATAGTTGCGTTCTCCAAAGATAGCCCGGCCGACGCGTACCATGGTAGATCCTTCCTCAATGGCAACTTCCATATCATTAGTCATTCCCATCGAAAGTTCGTCCAGCTGAATATTTTCACACTCGTATGAACGATGTTCATTCCGAACTTCTCTAAGCAATCGAAATTCTGGCCGTACCTTTTCGATCTTATCCTTATCCACAAAAGTGGCCATACCCATTAGGCCGCGCACGCGAACATATTCAAGACCTTGTGCATATTCCAGGATATCAGCTAAATCTTGAGGTTCGCAACCACTTTTTTGTCCCTCTCCGCTGATATTGATCTGGATGAGAGTATTGATGACGCGATCAATTCGGGAAGCACGTTTCTCAATTTCTCTCAGTGTTTTTGATTTAGGAACCGAATCAATCCAGTTAACGCGATTGACCATATACTTAATTTTGTTTGTTTGCAGGTTGCCGACCATGTGCCACTGAATTTGGTCTTCTTCGTAGGCCTCCATCTTATCCTGTAACTCCTTGGCACGGTTTTCACCAAAGTGAAGTTGTCCACAGCCAAAGGCTGTTTTAATATCTTCAAGGGGCTTCATTTTGCTTATGGCGATGAGCTTTACGTCATCCGGATCCCGGTCAGCTCGGTTGCAGGCCTTCTGGATTCGCGCTGAAACCTTTTCTATATTTTCACAAATATCTTGTCCCATTAGGTGTTTTATTTTAGTATTTATGAATAACTCGGTTGATAAGTAATATTAGAGACCGATAATGAATGATATTAAAAATAAGCTTTTATGAAAGGTATTAAAATGCTATTTTACGGGTCTGATTAAAGGATTGAACCACAACTAATAATTCATACGCTGAGTATTTTATATTTCGACTCTGAATTATGTACGGATCGGCTCAGGCGCTTTAAAACCGTAACCCTAAAGTACGGAGGCCGATAGCCCGCATGAACACACAGGTTCAGCATATTTCTACCTTCCTACACCAGTGGGCTCCGCCTAGTACCAAGCTCGACTACGATAATGTTGGACTTTTAGTCGGGAATCCCAACCAGCCGGTTTCTTGTATTTTAACCTGTCTTGATGTTACCCTTGATATAGTTGAAGAAGCAATTGAGCGAGAATGTAATCTTATCGTCGCTCATCATCCCCTTATTTTTAATAGCATTGATCGAATCAATCCTACCAATGAGCAGGGTAAGATCATATATGAGCTTATAAAAAATGATATTGCTGTTATTGCTGTGCATACCAATTTGGACGCAGCACTCGACGGAGTTTCTTTTGTATTGGCTAAAGAGCTACAGTTGGAAAATCTGAAGTTTCTGGATAGCAGCTATAATATTAGTCGCAAAATAGTATTAACAACGAATCACTCAGATAGTGATTCGGTTTTAAAGTTATTGAACTACTATTCTGCCGAAGAGGCTCACTATTATCAGGTTGCGGGAAGAAAAGACGACCAGCATACTTTTGAAGCTATTATTGATGAACACAATGTTGGTGATCTTAAAAGGGAATTGAAAAAAAATGGGTTGCTGGATCGCGGCAGTTTTCAGCTGATGGATGTGGCAAGTCCCTCTAATAATGTAGGAATGGGAGTTGTTGGCTTTTACCGCGATAAAGGATTAACCCAACATCAATTTTTTGAAACCGTATCGGAAGCCCTTGGTGTGAGGGCTGTTCGGTTTTCCGGCTCTGCAGAACGTATTAAAAAGGTAGCTGTTTGTGGGGGAGCAGGTGTCTCTCTTGCCCGCAAGGCTATAGCAGAAGGAGCCCAGGCATTTATTACCGCAGATATTAAATATCACGATTATTTTACAGACACCGAGAATTTTTTACTGGTCGACGTAGGCCATTATGAAAGTGAAGTGCCGATGGTGGCGGCTCTTCAGCAGGAACTGAGTGAAGCTTTTGAGAATATTGAGGTTCTTGAAACCGATGTAACCACTAATCCAATGCAGGTTTTTATACCTGATCATAAACAAAATCCGCAGGAATAAACGACGAATAAACCAATCTATGGAAGAAGTACTTCAACAGCTAACGAATCTTCAATATATAGACAGCAGAATCGATGAGCTGAAACAGTTACGGGGTGATTTGCCGGAGGAGGTTCTTGATATTGAAACGGATATCAACCGTCATGAAGCTAAGATTGACCGACTTGAGGAGGAGAAGAAAAGCTTGCAGGTAGAGCGGGATAATCTTGAGTTGGAAATCAAGGATGCCAACAATAAGATGGAAAAATATGAAGAACAGCAGATGTCAGTTCGGAATAACCGCGAATACGATG
>JBEPXF010000157.1:0-7160 GCA_041642075.1 Fodinibius sp. | reverse complement strand
TACATATGAGGCGATATTTTTGTAGGGTTCGATTCCCCGCACCTCCACTTTATTATTTCACAATTATTCTAAACCCTTCATACTAGCTGTATGGAGGGTTTTTTATTTTCTCCTTTTATTTTTGTTCCTCTTTCTTCAAGTAGCTGGAGAGTATTATTATAAACTGAAAACAATATTTAATTAGAAATGATAATCTGGCCGATGAAATTAATCGGTAATCGTTTATTCATATATAAAGGTAGCAATCCAGTTTTTTTATTGTATGAATCCTTTGTACCCTTGAGAAAATGATATTCAATAGAATACCTATATGACGTACAGGTTATTAGAACTAATGGGTTCTCCGGAGACCATTAAGGAGGCGCATAATATAGCGGAAGAGGAAAATGTAGTAGGGGTTTGGACCGATAATCTGGATAAAGATGAGGCGGTGATGCGTGCGCTTGTTGATGCGGAGCGCACAGAATCTCTTTCCGATGCTCTTACCGACCGGTTTGGTAATGAGGAGGGGTTCCGGATCATGCTCTTTTCGGTGGAAGCCACCTTGCCCCAGCCCGAGGAGAAGGAAGAAGAGGAAAGCGAGGACTCGGAAGAGGAGCAGTACATCGGCCGTATTAGCCGGGAGGAGCTCTATTCAAGTATCAGGAATAGCGGCGAGCCGGATGCGGTATATCTTGCCATGGTTGTATTGTCAACTCTGGTAGCTGGGGTGGGACTTGTACTGAATGATGTTGCCACCATTATTGGAGCGATGGTGATTGCCCCATTATTAGCGCCCAACGTTTCACTGGCATTAGCAGCAACGCTGGGTGATCTTGAATTGGGTTGGGAAGCCCTGAAAGCGAATACCGTCGGCTTATTAGCTTCTCTTGTTGTATCCGTGTTGATGGGCATGATGTTTGCCGTTAATCCGGAAACGGAACAGATTATGATCCGAACGATGGTAGATCTCAAACATATTATTATTGCCCTTGCAGCGGGAAGCGCCGGGGTACTGGCCTTTACCCGCGGAGTTTCGGCTGCTATTGTGGGAGTTATGGTGGCGGTGGCATTACTTCCTCCACTGGTTAATGTAGGACTTATGCTCGGGGCCGGTTATACCACCTATGCTATGGGATCGGGTATATTGACTATTACCAATTTGATATGCATCAACCTGGCAGCCATCCTTACGTTTCTGGTGCAGGGAGTACGTCCCCGTAGTTGGTGGGAGGCTAAAAAAGCTAAAAAAGCCCAACGGATCGCTATCATTACATGGTTGGGCTTGCTGTTAATATTGGCTGCCATTATATGGTATTGGGGGGAATTTATCGGTCCCGACCTGTTTTCATAGCAGGTTCAGTGCCTTATCTGTGAGCATGAATGTAAATGTAGAATTGTCGATTTGAGGAGAGGATTTCTATTGGATGTGCTCTCTGGTAAAGAAGGGAAGGGTCAGTTAATCATGAGTAAGGGGCAGTTGAGGTATTCTAGGGTGGTTTCCAGGGAATCAACCTGTAAGAAAGATTGATCCTTGGGTATAACCAATAACCCGGAATGCTGATAGTTGATCACATTTAAAAATTGCCATCTACTGGGATTGTTAAGTACGGTAACCGTAACAGGGATATCTGCTTTTTCCACGATTTTTTCAAGCTTCCTGTTT
Organism: Fodinibius sp.; assembly: GCA_041642075.1. Classification (GTDB taxonomy): domain Bacteria; phylum Bacteroidota; class Rhodothermia; order Balneolales; family Balneolaceae; genus Fodinibius. Next base: position 5,515 of record JBEPXF010000157.1, on the reverse strand, counting down.
CGTTGGGCCTCGATCTCCTGATCTTTATTTAGCACCAACACGGATAATTTTCCACTGTTTTTTTGGGCTAAGGAAAGAGCCAGGTTAAGTCCTTTTTGGCTTTGCTCGGAAGCATCGAAAACAACAGTAATCGTGTTACCCAGGTTCAGACCTTTCTTAAGTAGAAGGACTGGTTTGTCCGCTTTCTGAATGATGGCTTTGGCAGTGGAACCAAGCTTGTTTTTTAGCGGTAATGACCGTCCGCATCGGCCAATTGTGATAAGATCAGCTTTTTTGGCCGCTTCCAAAATCTCTTCAGCTACTGGTCCCCGGGTTGTTTCCCAGGAATAGGTTATTTTATTTTTTTTGCTGATACTTTCTAACTGACGCCGGAGCCGTTGTTTCAATAGATCAACCTGTTTTTCTAATCCCTCTTCTTCCAGCGTATCTGTTTTTCCTGTAAGTTCATTAATTGAGGTTATAGCAGGAAGCTTGCTTATTTGGCTCCAGTGTTCTTCGTGTACAAAAAGACCCCGAATGTTAGCTTCCATAAGCTTAGCAAGAGCAGCCGCAGCACGTAGCCCTGCCTGGCTGTGGGCGGAAGCATCAATAGCTACCAGGATTTCACGAACCAGGATGGTATGGTTTGGATCTTCAGCCATGACTATTCTTGACTGTTCTCTGACTTTGAAAATGCTTTACGCTTTTCAGCAAGTTGATTAAGCTTCTGGGTAATTTTATAATTAATCGTTTCCTCGGGATAAGAGCCATCTTGCTTGAGTTGCCCCATTTCCATGCCGGTAAGCAATTCCATGCCTTCATCAACGGTTTCTACTGAATAAATATGAAATTGATCATTTTGAACCGCTTCAACTACATCACTGCGAAGCATCAGGTTCTTTTCATTGGCACTGGGAATAAGCACACCCTGTTCGCCGGTGAGTCCGCGTTGATCGCAAATATCAAAGAACCCTTCAATCTTTTCATTCACTCCGCCGATGGGCTGTACTTTTCCATGTTGATTGACCGAGCCGGTAACGCTAAAGGACTGTTTCAAGGGGATGTTTCCGATGGCTGACAGCAACGCATATAGTTCTGCAGAAGAAGCGCTATCCCCATCGATATGAGAATATGACTGCTCAAATACGAGGCTGGCAGAAAGGGAGAGCGGTCGTTCCCGGGCATAGCGTTCACCTAAAAACCCTTTTAAAATCAATACCCCTTTGGAGTGAATGGAACCGCTCATATCAACTTCGCGCTCAATATCAATAATCTCACCTTTACCAAGCTGTACGCGTGCGGTAATACGATTAGGTCGACCGAACATAAGATTACCTATTTTAGCAACCGAAAGGCCATTTATTTGTCCAACCTCTTCTCCGGAGGTGTCGATGAAAATAGAGTCCCGAGTAATGCTTTCCTGTATTTTATCGCGGAGGCGGGATGAACGATAAATTTTTTGCTCTATTGCTTTTTCAACGTCCTCGTATGTTACAATATCCTGTTCATTTTGACCTGCCCAATGGTTGGCTTCTTTTAGCAAATCCGTAATTTCATTGGTTTGAGCGGACAGCTTTTCGTTATCACTGACCATGCGTGACCCTTGTTCTATTACCCGGGCAACCGCTTTTTTATCAAAGGGGCGAAGCTCATGTTTATCTATTAATCCTGCTATAAGTTGCGCATACCGGTTGTTGTTTTTCCCTGTCCGGTCAATTTCATCCTCAAAATCCGCTTCAACTTTAAACAGCTTGTTAAATTCAGGATCATATTCGCAAAGCAGGTAGTAAAGTAGTCTTTCTCCCGTTAAGATTACTTTTACATCTAGCTGTATAGGGTCAGGCTCCAGGGAGACCGTACTGACCATGCTGTATGACTCTCCCAGCGATTCAATCTTAAGTTCCCCTGATTTTAAGGCTCTTTTCAATCCTTCCCAGGCAAAAGGTTCGAGGAGTACCTGGCGGGCATCCAGGATCAGGTAGCCGCCATTTGCACGGTGTAGGGCACCGGGTTTAATCAAGTTAAAGTTTGTAGAAAGCGTTCCCATTTTGGATTGGTATTCAACCCGTCCAATTAAATTTTTATAGTTGGGATTGTCTTCATAGATAACGGGGGCGCCTTCCGTTTCACTATTGTCGACCATCACATTTACACGATAGCGGTCCAGAACGGGATTTTTGGAAGTTCTTTGTTGTTGGGATTGTTGTCCACCCATCATCTGCATCAACTGATTGCCCTGGCTGGATTGGTTCTGGTTACCCATAATGGATTGCACGTTTTCGACAATGTCGAGCTCTACATCATCCAGGAACTCCTTCACATTATCCAGCTTTGAGAAATTATCACGGATCTCATCAAATAAATCCTTAATGGCATAGGTAGCGATTTCTTCGTCGAGTTCTTTTAGGCGCTCACGGGCCTTACGCCTGTTGGAAGGCATCTTTTGGATGATTTTCTGAAGCTCTTCCTGCAAACCCTGGGTTTTTTCTTCAAGTTCCTCTCGTTTCTCCTCCGAAAGGTTTTGGATTTCTTCCTTGCCCATAATTTCTCCTTCCTCGTTTAAAGGAGCAAAGGAGAAGCCGGCAGGAGTTCGAACTAAAGCCAATCCCTTTTTCTTAGCTTTGGTTTTAAGATCCTCGAATGTCTGTCCCTGTTCCTGCTGAACCTGATCCTGCAAGGACTGCCGACGATTTTGATATTCTTCTGTTTCAAATGCTGAGGTAAGGGTAGGGACCAGATCATCGATGAGCTGCTCCATCTGCTTGTGTAACTCGGTGGCCCGACCGGCTGGCAGCTCAAGTACGTTTGGCTTATAATGGTCGTCAAAATTATTTACGTAACAAATATCGGAGGGAACCGGTTGTTCCGTAGATTTCTCTTCGAAGAACTCTTTTAGGTGATCTTGTTTGTTAATTTGATTTGGGCCGAGCGCAAAAATATTGAACCCGTCTTTACCTATGCCGGTCCCAAACTCCAGAGATGCGGATAATCTATCCTGGCCTATGACGGTCGTGGAATCCTTAATCTCATCAGTGGTTTCGAATTCCAGCGATCTCGGGTTGCACTTTCTGTAAAGGGAATCTGCTTCGAGTTCTGGCAAAGTATTACCTCCTTTGGTTTCAACTTAGTATTCATTTAAATGAGTATAGCCCGAAAGAAGTTCCAGCAGAGAATGGCCGGATAAGCAGATATTATTGGACTGATAGGTTTATTAGCTCACCAAAAGGAAATAACCAATACACCAATAACCAATAACTCTAACACCTAAAATTGCTGTTCACTGAACAGAAGGTAGATCCGGGGCCGAGATATAAACCATCCCCGGTCAGCTTGGATTTTTCAGATCACTTTCTTCGGGCACAATAGATATTTTGTCTAGTGAAAGCCCGCTCATGATAGCGTCATAATTGGTTACATCTTTAGGAATGATAACGTCATTTTTATCGCTGGCCAGTCTTGAAAGTTGATTAATATATTGTTCCGCCAGTCGCATCTGCATGGCTTCTTTCCCTTTATCTTTAGAAAGGGCATCAGCTATTTCTTCAATAGAGATAGCCGTTGCTTCTGCCAGAGATTTGATCTCTTCTGCAACCCCTTCTGCTTCATTGATCTGGCGCTGCATTTCCCCTTCAGACTTGTTTATGATTTCACGCTTCTCACCCTCCGCATCATTGATGGTAGACTGCATGATTCCTTCCGATTTAGCAATAGTTGCGCGACGTTCGCGTTCAGCTGTCATCTGCCGCTCCATCGCATTCTGGATGGTTTTGGGAGTATAAATATTCTTGATTTCATACCGGAGTACACGAATACCCCAGGCCTTTTCCATTTCACTAAGGACTTCTACCACTTCTTTATTAATAATAGCACGATCTTCGAAGGTGTCATCCAGATCCATAGTCCCTATGATAGAACGGGTTGTGGTCTGTGCCAGCTGGACCGCGGCGAATCGATAATCCGTGACCCCATAACTGGCATTCACCGGGTCAATAACAGCCAGGTAAATGACGCCATCGACTTCTACTTTTACGTTATCTTTGGTAAAGCATTCCTGTGGTTCCACTTCGATCGTTTCTTCGCGGAGATCCTGCCTGTACTTAACTTGATCGAAAAATGGAATCAGAGCATGAAATCCGGGTCCGAGTGTTTTGTGATAATTGCCTAGCCGCTCAACAATATACGCTTTTTGTGTAGGTACGAGCTGAATAGATTGAATAAATTTGAAAAGTATATAAATACTTAAAAGTCCGAGTACGCCTTGACTGATTGGTTCTATCATTGTTGGCCTCCCTTTGCAGTTGTGGTTGAAGAAGAGGGCTGTGTGCCGTCGCTAACTTTGCCGACCCCTTCAAAAAATGTTTTTAAATTGGCAGTTTCCGTGGGCAATACCGATACATTAGAATGTTCGATAACATGGCCTAATTGACCGATAAACTGCTCGATTAGTTTTGTTTTTACCGCTAAATCGCCCCCCGGTTTTTCAATAGCTTCGGATATACGTTTGATGCCTTTGGAAGTGGCTTTGGCAATAAGTTCAATCTCTTTGGCTTTTCCTTTTGCCTCGTTGATACGTTTCTGCCGCTGTGCTTCCGAAAGCAGAATTGCCTCCTGACGTTCTCCTTGTGATTCATTAATTTTATAGTCTCTTGTTCCCGTGGAAGTAGTGATTTCAGCACGCTTGTCGCGTTCGGCCTCCATCTGTTTTTCCAAGGTATGAATCAGATTGTCTGAGGGACGAATATTTCGAATTTCATAGCGTAGTACTTTAATTCCCCAGGGGTCGGATGCCTTGTCAATTTCCCGGACGATATTCTCATTCATTTGTTCACGCTCAGAAAAAGTATCGTCGAGCGTAATTTTACCAATTTCACTTCTCATAGTGGTTTGCGCCAGGTTGATAGCGGCCAGTTTATAATTGCCAATACCATAGCTGGCTTTATAGGCATCCATCACTTTTACATAAACAAGTCCGTCAACTTCAACCTCGATGTTATCCTTGGTAATACAGGTCTGGCTGGGCACATCAATAACCTGCTCCCGCATTTCCTGTCGATAGGCGGGGCGATCTACGAAAGGAATTAGGAAATGAAGACCGGGCTTTAACGTTTTAATGTACTTCCCAAGTCGTTCCTGGATAACTTCTTCGCGCATCTCTACGATGATAAATACTTTCGTAAAGATAAAGACGCCCAGGGCGATGATAATTAGTAAGGTCGTCCACATGCTGGTAAATTTTTAGATTAGAATGAATAAGTTTCGAATTGTATTTATTCTTCAATTTCGTCAAGAGGTTCGACAATCCAGGTAACATTATCCCGATAGCGGATTTTTGCTTTGGACCCGGCCGGAATTTCACCTTCCAGTGTTTTGGCCTGCCAGGAAATTCCCTGAAAACGAATACGTCCCGACGTATCATCGGGGTTAACCGATTCAACCACATCTACAACCTGATCCATAGCTTCTACATCTTCATTAGCCAACTTATAGCTGCTTTCTCCACCCCAGTATTTTATTAAAAGCGGACGCATAGCAAGAA
>JBEPXF010000156.1:0-7248 GCA_041642075.1 Fodinibius sp. | reverse complement strand
ACATGAGGTTGGAGAGAATGAAACGGCCTGGAATAAGCGTGATGCACGGTGGTCGATGGTGATCGTAGGTGTAGATCCCGATCCTGAAAAAGCTGAAAAAATTAAAATATGGGCCCGGGACTACTGGAAAGCAGTGCACCCTCATACGTTGGGTGGATCCTATATCAATTTTATGATGGAAGAAGGACAGGATCGTGTAGAAGCCTCGTACGGTGATAATTACAGACGATTGCAGAAAGCAAAAGCCAAATATGACCCGGATAATTTTTTTCACATAAATCAAAACGTCAAACCAAAGTCATAACTGCATAAATTTTCTTCATCACGCATATAGCTATTGCCGGTCATTAACTTTGATTTTGGATCGATCATGCCCGTTTTTTTTACTCTCTGAATTTTAATTCCTGTCAGGATACGGTACACCGGACTAATCCCCCACATATGAATCGACACACTTTGCCCAGATGTATGACATATTTCTTTTTTTAGGTTTCTATCGCTGAAGTAATAACGCAAGTTCAAGTTAAAGTGACCGTAGTTGATGCTGGTGGATTTTCATTGCCATCAGCAAACGTATTGATCTTAAATACAACCGATTCTGCGTTTCCATGAAATCTCGATTCAAATCTTTAGCTGGCGACCGGGTTCGTTAATCAAGCGAAGTTAACCCAAATCTTTAGGATTTTCGCAGAAACATCCCCCGCCTAAACGAATCGGGGTCTACAAGTAACCATATTTTTATTTCTTCACTCAGAAATTGGTTCCCTTTCTATAACCACCCCCTACCTTCGAAAGGTGGATTTTTATTTTAGAAAATTTCAAACTAACTGTTAAAGAAATTTAGGAAAATACTTAATTTTCAAGGATTCGAACCATAACATAATATGGGATATATGAACACCTATATAGCTTCAAAAGAAGAACTGACTGAAATCATACAGCATGCTCTTAAAGAACTATTTGAACAAGAACTGCCCACGTTATTACGGAAAACAAATAGAAAGTCATGGATGAACACCAATGAGCTTATGGAGCTGACCGGCTGGTCCCGAAGAACCCTTCAATACCTGCGGGATAAACGATGCATTCCCTTTAGTCAGGAAGGCCGACGGATCCTCTATCCAACAGAAGGCATTGAAGCTTATCTGCGAAGCAGTCAAATTAATCCCTTGGATAATTGAGTAAAGAGCTCCATATAAACGAGAAACCCCATATCGAAAGGGAAGGTGAGGAGCAGGTATTCTAAGAGTAAGTCAAGAAGTTTTCGCTATTTTGTGCTGATAAATTTTAACGAATGGAGTTCCGCCGATGATGACCACATATATACGATAAATGGTATTTATAGCTGACCGGATTTCTCACACTTTGTGGATGTTTCACTTTCCCACATTTCCGGTTGAAATAGGCTCTTAGCTCCGGGTCATCTTGTATACCCGAATGTACGCCATTGAGCGATAAGTCTTCAATCGCTGAGACCGTCACTCACTGACCCGATCCGGACTCTTTTTGCTAACCATACCGTTTGGGAAAGGGGCACTGCTCACAAAACAGGCCAGTTGCCGAGTGTTGTCAAACCGGGTAAATCTTTTCCGTATAGACCAGCAGTCAACCGCGCAACTCCAATAATCCCTTAGTTGATGGTTGATGTTTGGAGAGTTTACTGATTTTTCGCCTGCCCGAGCGCAGTCCGTCGCAAAAGCTTAGTTGATTACCGTCAGACATAAAAAAAATGTGATTGAATCTATGAACGACAGATGTAGAATGAACCAGCAATTAACTGAATTCCATTAAAAACGTACTGAATTAGGGGTTTTGCAAAGGATTCTACAAATAAATATAATGTAATAAAATAAAAATATATAGTAATAAACTTTATTACTATATATTATAATTAATGTTATATAAATAAGGCAAATTTAATGAAATAGAACAACGGGATAATTAATTAATATTAAACATCAGGTTTTTCAGCGGGATAAATTCAGTTATCCTCTGATTCATGAATTTTCTCTCATTATTAACTTACGGGGTTCCTACCACTTTTAATCGGGATGAGGTGTTTAATCACGAAACACATCTCTTAATACCTGAATTTTCATAAATTTTATAAAAAGCTGATGAAAGAATCTCATGCCCCTGTTTTATTAATTCTGGAAGGCACTTATCCCTGGTACAGGGGAGGTGTAAGCGAATGGATCCATCAATACCTTAAGTATAATCCCAGACAACTATTCCATATTATCCAGATCGCTACAGATGAATATTGTTATGCCCCGATTGATGAGGCACTTTATGAGCTACCGGATCATGTTCATAAATTTGAGCGAGTATCACCTCCGGAGCTGTCCGAAGAATGGGAAAAAGAGTTGTGTTGCTGGATAAAAAATGTAGAAAAACGGGTAAGCCTATTCGTTGAAGAGAGCGGTTTTATACACATTGTGAATACCGGCTTTGCCGGCTATCTGGGAAAGATATTAGCTTCCCATTTTGAGAAATCTCTTGTACTCACTGAACATGCGCTTTACTGGAAGGAGATTATGATGGGAGCGGTGGCTTTAGAATGTGGTTATAAAGTGCCCGAAGAAAAGAAGAAAAAAGAGGCGTTCTGCAAAATGTTTCGCATGATGGCAGCGGAGATTTACAGCACATCGGATGTAATAGTCAGTGTTTCGAAAAGTAATATTCCCGAACAAGAAAAGCTGGGAGCCCGGGATGTACATTACATTCCCAACGGGATACCGGCCAACAGGCTAAAACAGTTCGTTCCGAAACAATCATCAACATTAACAATCGGTTGGATCGGTCGGTGCGCAGAAATGAAAAATCCCATGAAATTTTTTGATGTTATCAGCGCCTTTGACGAATACGAAGTAGAAAACGTTGAATTTATCATGTTAACCTGCGATGCGGGCGAACCACAACTTGAGCAGCGGGTTAGAGCCAGGGTGCGGGAAACTGATCATCTGCAGGTAATTTGGAACAGGTCTTCAGAGGACTTCATTGATCAAATGGATGCCCTCTGCATAACCAGCCATAATGAATCTCAGCCCTTGGTTTTATTTGAGGCATTAGGCAGAAAGATATTACCCGTTGGCTGGCGCACCGGGGACGTAACAGCTGAATACGGCCTCATTCTTGAGCCCGAAGCAACTACGGGAGAGCTGGTACAGTCAGTGCTCGAACTTTGGCAAAAACCACAAGAATGGACGAGAATCCTAGAGAATAGGTTCATAAATGTCCAGGACCATCATACCTGGGAAAAAATCTTCGACCACTATCGTTCTCTTTTTATCCAATTATAAATTTGAAAATTTTGTACCAAAAACCAGTCATACTATTTGAGACGGAGGGTACCTACCCGTATTCGGGGGGCGGAGTATCGACATGGGCGCATATTTTGTGCAGCGAACTCGAAGAAGAAGTGGACTTTATTATACTAGCGCTGACGGGGCTGCCATTTGTAGAATCCAAATATCCGTTGACCTCAAATATCAAATCCATAATTCATATGCCACTGTGGGGATCCGAAGAACCTGTCAGCGATTTCTCTAAGGATACGCCTTTTTCTGAGCACATACTTCGCAAATCGCGTACAAACCAAAGCGTAATACGCACCATTTTCATTCCTATGTTTCGCGATTTAATTCAAAGGGTGTTAAACCCCTTTCAGCCCGCCGGAGAATTCGGAGAGCTTATTTACGGTTTTTGGAAGTATTATCAGATTTTTGACTACAAAGTAACGCTCTCGAGTCCGTTGGTTTGGATTGAGTTTAAGAATCAACTGAGAAATAAATACCAATCTCGCCATGGGTTTCTCAGGCAGGAAGAACCAAAGATGATAGATGTTACCTTTGGGATGCGCTGGATATATCATTTTATGATACCGCTGGCGGCGCCCATCCCCAGGGTGAGTGCAACCCACGCGACGCTGGCCGGATTCCCCGCGATTGCTTCCATAGCCGCAAAATTTGAATATGGAACTCCCATGATACTCACCGACCACGGGATTTATATCAGGGAACGGCTGGTAAATGTAAGCCAATCGGACATGTCTTACTTTTCAAAGAAATTGCTTGTGGATCTGGCGACATTTATAACCCGAACCGTATACCACTATGCCGATATCATTGCCCCGGTGACTTCGGTCCATACCAAGTGGGAGACAGATTTCGGGGGAGATAATGATCGCATCAATCCCATATACAATGGAGTAGATACCGAAAAGTTTTATCCTCATCCTAAACCCGAACAAACCCGGAATATACCGACTGTCATTGCTGCAGCGAATGTATTTCCTTTGAAAGACATAGAAACAATGATTAGATCGTGCGACTACGTGCGACGCGAGATCCCCGATGTGCAGTATATATTGTACGGAAGCCTTGACATAGACAAAGTATATACCCGTAAATGCATGCAACTGGTTCAACAGCTTAAGGTAGAGGATCATTTTACTTTCGGTGGATTCCATGATACTCCCAGTTTGCTGTACAACGAGGGAGATATTTCGATTCTAAGTTCAATCTCGGAGGGTTTTCCCTATACCGTTATTGAATCTATGAGCTGCGGCCGACCCGTAGTAGCAACGGATGTTGGAGGGGTGAGCGAAGCTATAGCCGATTGCGGAATTGTTTGCAAGCCACGTGATGCCGAGTCATTAGCCGATGGAGTGATAAAGCTGCTGAAGGACCGTAAGCTGCGCAACAGACTTGGAGAAAAAGCGCGGGAACGTATTTTGGACAATTATACGATCACTGAGTCGGTGGAAAATTACCGAAATGTATACAAACAAATGCATGAACAGGATCATGTACCCGCCTCATCGTCAATTGGGTTGGATTCCGTAATCAAAATGCTTAGTACTCTGGAGGCTTATGAAGCAAGCGGTTGATATTCAACACGCGACAATTAATTCGCGGGATGAACTTAAAGCCAAGGTGAAAGATCTTCTTGACAACCCTCTTAGCGTCTGGGCTGTGGCCGCAACCATCGAATCTCTGGGTATACGGGAAGTCGATGCCCAAAGAGAGTTTGGGTATGAGTCTATTTTGGATTTGGCTGATCAAATATACAAGGACCTTAAAGAGGAGATCCATCAGAAAGCCCCCGAAGTTTCTGTGTCGAATAAAGAAATATATAAGACCGGGTTTTGGGTTCAAATAAAAAATTTTGTGGTTTACTATTCACAGGGACTTCTTTTTTCACTGCCCCTGATAAGCCAAATTGCAGCGTTGTTTATTTTTCGCTACTCGCTCTGGGCGTGGCTGGATTTTAATGAAGCTCAGGCAACATTAGTGGCGTTTGGCACAATGGCGGCTTTTATCGTTACCGGGGGATTTGTTCAGTTACTCGGTCATTCAATTTCGAGTTACGTAAGTAGCGGTAACTATTTTCTGGCCCTTAAATCATCAAAAAAGATTGCCAAATCGGGAATGGTAGGGGTTTTGGCTTTCTGCTTCTTGGTTGTGCTTCTAAACGTCATTATTCCCTTTTATCCTCCGTACATGGTGTTTCTGGGATTGACATATATGATTTTGATCAGCCTGCTATTGTTGGCTTCCGGCGTTCTATACGCCCTGAAGCAGCGAATCGCAATTCTTGCAATTATTGTAGTAGGCACCCTTCTGGTCATCGTCAATATGGAAGTTTTTCATTGGGGTATTTATCTCTCACAGTGGACTGCCATGCTTGTCACAACTTTGTTTTTAGCTGGCTACGCTTTATTCTATTTCAAATGGCAGATCCGAAAAAAACAGCAAAAGGAAGCCATGCAGGCGCTTCCCGTCCCCGAAGTTCATCACTTTATCAGCTATCGGTATTTTATTTACGGGTTGAGCTATTTCCTGTTTATTTTTATGGATCGCCTGCTGGCATGGTCAACGGGCGAACTCCCGCCTCCTTTTATCCTTTGGTTCAATACCCCTTATGAAATCGGCATGGATTGGGCTCTTATAACACTTATACTGAGTTTTGCTATGCTTGAATACAGCGTGAATGTATTTTCCAGGGAACTCAAGCCGCTACAGAAGAAGATAAGTTTTCTACAGTTAGAGCATTTCAACAAGTATTTTAAGAAGTTGTATTTTAAGCAGGTATTGCTGCTAACCGTCACGGGCTTGCTTTCCATTGTAATAACCTATTATTCAGTAAGAAGCCTGATTATTTTCCAGGATACTGTTCCTGAGGTTAGGGATTTCTTTACCAATTATATGACGACAAAAGTATTCTGGATAGCAAGTATATCGTATTTGTTTCTTAACATAGGATTACTGCATTGTCTGTTCTTTTTCTCGTTGAACAAACCGGTTTTTGCCATGTATTCTATTCTGGCAGGCCTGGCAGTGAATTTCTCAGTTGGATTCTTCTGTAGCCGAGTATTCGCCCTGGAGTATTCCACTGTCGGATTACTGGCGGGTTCCATCGTATTTGCCGTAATTTCGGGTGCGACCGCCATGAGTTTATTTAAAAGGTTGGACTACTATTATTATTCCGCGTTTTAGAGAAAAGATTGAAAAGCAGGTGGCTGTCTGTCAATATTGGACATTATTTGAAATAATGTTTGAACTTCATGTTACGGTTGGTTGCAATAAAATTTAAAAAAAATAAAAGTGAGAGAATAATGGATAAATTGAATTCGTGCCTCGCATGTATAGCGCTACTATTTTCGATGTCAGATTGCACGGGCCCAGGTTTTATAAAAGAAGGAAGAGCTCTGGAGCCTTTTGCTGTAAGCTATGAGAAAATTGAAGACTTGAGGGAGGCGGCAAATAAATACAAGCTGTTAATTGTGGAACCGGATCAATATTCAAAGGCTGAGGCCGATTCACTAACCACGAAATCCAATAAAGTAATTGCGTATGTAACCCTTGGGGAGGTAGATCGAAACCGCTGGTACTACCCGCTGCTTGAAGAACGCGGTTTTCTGGGTGTGAATGAGCATTGGGACAGCCCATACCTCAATTTAGCGGATTCGACTACCCGCTCCATTTTATTGGATCAGGTCATTCCCAATATAATGAGCAAAGGGTTCGACGGACTTTTTTTGGATACGGTGGACGATGTGGCTCCCTATACCGAACGTTCTCATTTGCAACCATTTATGGAAGAAATCATTGCTCAGATCCGCAGGGCTTACCCCGACGCTTTTATAATTCAAAATGCGGGACTTTTCCTGCTCGATAGCAGCCATAAGTTTATTGATGCCGTTTTAATCGAAGATGTAGCCACGAGCTATAATTTTGAAGACCA
>JBEPXF010000155.1:0-7315 GCA_041642075.1 Fodinibius sp. | reverse complement strand
GTGTGATTATCAGAAATGGCCAAGCGTCCATTTGTATTCTCGTTCAATTGAATCCAATAAGTTTGTTTTTAGATGTTTTGGCAGCACATCCCAGGTATAGGTTTCTATTTCAAAGTGCGTACAATCATTCCTTTCGCTTAAAATATTAAGACTTTCCGTAATGGAATCCTGGGTAGACTCCAATCCATCAAATTGATCAATAAAAATGGGGACGTGGTAGTGAATGCGCCACTCTTCAGCCTTACCATTGTCGATTGCTGTAAGTGCCTCATCCAAATCCCGGTACTGCATCAACGACTGATCCTGCCGGCGTTCGACCACTTGGTGTAAATATGTATCTTCAGCAAACGGCTGTAACTTACGGGCTGTTTCCTGTCTTTGGCTTAAATTCGTGAAATGTACTTTCAGGGCTGCGCTGATCTGTACTTTTCCGATACGTATTCCCGCCTCATCAAAAGTATTTATGGTTTTCCCGGGATTTTCATATTCCACCGCAAAATGACAGGTATCATAACATATCCGGATGTGCTGCCTGAGCATGCTTTTCCCTTCCATTTCTGGAATATCATATTGATCATATAAATATTTTGCGCCTTCAGGGAATAGCCAATTTTTAAAAAAATCTACTGTTTCCACAGTATTTTCGATCAAACAGTCCGGTTCGGGTTCTATATCAATATGCAGTTCTTTACCATCCTGCTCCAGAATATGCGCCATCGTTCGGGCACACTCGGCTAATTTTTTACTCGCTTGCTTGAATGCCTCATCCCTTTCCGACTGACTCTGCAACCAGGGCTTATAGGAGATGGGGGAGGTTGATATCCCCCCATCCGTATCTTCAGGAATTAATGATGCTAATATCTCAATTAAATTAAGCGTATAATCTAACCGTTCCTGCGTCCGCCAGTCGGGTCGATAGACTTTATCCTTTACCACTTCCCCGTGAAAACTGCCATAGGGGAAACCATTCATGGTAAAAACATAACAATCATGCTTTTTAAGCCACTGCCTGAGTTCATCCAGTTTCTTATCTACACGAAGTTCTTGGGCTGCTACAGCAGAAAGGCGCAGCCCTACCCCAAAAGCTTTATCCTCGGCTAATCGCTTTTTTAGGAAGGGAATATTAGCTTTAAGCTGGGTAAAAACTTCCTCCCAGCTTTCTCCTGGATGAATGTTACTGCAATATGTCAGATGATATTCGGAATTTGTGCCAACTTTCATAATTCAACCTGGATTTTTGATATCATATATAGGGTTATGCTCTCTGGGTCTCTAATTGCTGTTCATAGGATTTCAACTTCTCAATTGCTTCTCGGTATAATTCGTAATTTACCTCATGAACCTCTCTTCCTTTACCGATTGCATCGAGAAGCATGATGGTAAGTTTACCACCAAGGTGTTCACGGAACTCTTCCAATCCACTGAAAATAGATTCTTCACTTTCAGGATGCTCAGCATTTTTTTGAAGCTCCGGCACCCATAGTTTAAAACCGCAGGATTTGAAAGTTTCCAGTATTCGCTGCCATTCATTTTGAGTGATTAAGCCATCCATGTAAGAATAGGTTACATCCAAACAAATACCAATTGCCACTGCTTCGCCATGGCGAAGCTCATAACCGGTGAGCTGCTCAAGTTTATGGGCCGACCAGTGTCCAAAATCCAGCGGGCGTGATGATCCCATTTCAAAGGGATCTCCAGAATTTGCAATATGGTCGAGATGAAATTCTGCACAGCGGTAAATAAGCTCATCCATTGCTTCCGCATCCCGTTGGTCCAATGCCTCCGCATGTTTCTCAATAAAGGAGAAGAAATCCGCATCTTTTAACAGAGCTACCTTAACCGCTTCCGATATACCCGATCTCCAGTCCCGCTGATCGAGCGTAGATAAAAATTGCGAATCATTAATAACTGCAAATGGAGGCAAAAAGGTACCCAGGAAGTTCTTTTTCCCAAAAGCATTAATACCATTCTTAACACCCACAGCCGCATCATTTTGTGAGAGAACGGTAGTAGGAATACGAATGGTGCGAATTCCGCGGTGTGCGGTAGCCGCTGCATAACCTCCGGTATCTATCACTGCCCCACCCCCGATAATTGCTACATACGAGTGGCGGTCAAGTCCTGCCGCATTAATTGCCTGGTGCACCTCATCTACATGGGAAGCATCATTTTTTGCGGCCTCTCCCCCGGGAATAATAATGGGTTCCTCAATAAGAGTAAAAGTCTCCTTATAATAGCTGGCGTATTTTTTGATATTATCAAAAAGCTGCGGATGATGCTCATACATACCTCCATCAAGTACAAACAATACTTTCCGAGCGACTTCAGGTGATGCAGAAGCTATTAGCTCTGCAAATAATTCATTGTGGGTATCAAAAAGTCCTTCAGTAAAAATCACATCATAGGAAAACGATACCGGTACCTTTTGTTTTATTTTCTTCATGGTTACCTTCTTTGTACCTGTCTAACTGAACATTTATTTCTTAAGATGCGGGAAGATCAAGATTATATTTGTAATAGTACAATAAACAATGCTTTTTTGGTCTAAATTCATTTTTTTACAATGCTTTACGGATTAAATTCTTTTCTTAACAACACAGGTGTTCTTAGCTATCAAACACCAAACCAAAGACTATAAGAAAGATTATGCCAGATATGCAAACGAATATTGAAGCGGTTCGAACGACAATACTCTCATGGCTTCAAAGTCGCCTGGATGAGGAGGCTTTGGAGTGGATTAAGTCCACCAGCGACAAATTGATAAACGGAGCCGAAGACTGGATTTTCTACTCCTCTTTTAGCGCCGTTCCCCGTCATACAGGCAAGGAGGACCTTTCCTTAAGCACGGAAGAAAAAGCAAAAGCGGATGAGTTGCGGACCGGCTGGGTCCCCTCTCATTGGAGTATTGATGATCTTGGGAGAACGTTATTAACGCTTTCCATTGCAGAAGAGGATAAGGACGTTTTTTTTGAAAAACTTGAGAAAACGTTTATATCCAGTGATATAGGCGAAGGTATTGCGCTCTACCAAAGTCTTCCGTTGCTTCCACATCCCAATGACCTGACCGATAGGGCGGCAGAAGGGCTACGTACCAATATAACTTCTATTTTTAATGCGGTAGCACATCGCAATCCCTATCCTGCTGATTACCTGGATGACGACGCATGGAATCAAATGGTTTTGAAAGCTCTTTTCGTGGAAACTCCCCTCTACCCCATACAGAATATTGACGACCGCGCAAATAAAAAACTGGCGGATATGCTTGTAGATTATGCACACGAACGATGGGCAGCTGACCGGGATGTATCCCCTGAATTATGGCGCTCGGTAGGCCCATTTGCCGATGAAGAGATCGTAGAAAACGATCTAAAGAAAGTCTTGCAAAATTCCAATAAACTACGCCAGCAGGCTGCCCTCTTAGCGCTTTCGGAGAGTCCAACTGAAAGTGCCAAACAATTAGTTGAACAACATGCATCACAGCTGGATCAAATGCGCCAAAACAATATCGATTGGGATTATATAGGAAAACAGTTTGAACAGGATTCTTTATAAACCCTGTTATTAAAATATTTATTTTTATAAACGGAATTATCACAAAACATATATACTATTATTATGGCTGACGAAAATATGATGTTTATCGATCCGCATATTCACATGATCTCCAGAACCACGGATGACTACGAAGCTATGCGGCAAGCAGGGATTGTTGCTGTTATCGAGCCGGCTTTTTGGCTTGGTCAACCCCGAACCAATGCCGGATCCATGCTCGACTATTTTAGCACCATTGTAGGATGGGAGCGCTTCCGTGCCGAGCAGTTCGGTATCGTTCATTACTGCACCATCGGACTAAATGCCAAGGAAGCAAATAATGAAGAACTTGCTGAAAAAACGATGGATCTGCTCCCACGCTACGCCAGTAAAGAAGGTGTCGTTGCTATCGGAGAAATCGGTTATGACGATATGACCGATCTGGAAGAAAAATATTTTCATCAACAGCTGGAGCTGGCGAAGAAGATGGATATGCTCGTACTCATTCATACCCCCCACAGAAATAAAAAGCAGGGTACCATTCGCAGCATGGATTTATGTGAAGAACACGATCTGGATCCCACTAAAGTGATTATTGATCACAATAATGAGGAAACCATGGACGATGTCCTGGACCGAGGTTACTGGACCGCCTTTACCATCTATCCGGGTACAAAAATGGGTAATGAACGCATGGCAGATATTGTCAAAGAATACGGAACAGAACGTATTATTGTAGACAGTGCTGCCGATTGGGGACGAAGCGATCCCCTTGGTGTTCCTAAAACAGCAAAGCTTATGCTCAAGCGCGGTATTCCAAAAGAAGATGTTAAACAAGTGTGTTATCAAAATGCACTCGATGCCTATAAACAAAGCGGTGTAATGAAGGAAGAAGACTGGCTGGATCGCCCAAAGATTGATCAGAGTCAGACCTACGGTGGTAACTCAGTGCTGCGTGGTGGACGGGAACCGTTTATTGAAAAAGAAGAGCCTTCAGAAGATGATATAATTATTGAATAATGACAGCTATTGCTTTTAATCAATAACTCAATATTCTTTGAATACTACTTATTCTCTTGCTGATCGTATTCGCGCTTTACTGGAGCTGATGCGGCCCGCCAACATCATTACGGCCTTTGCGGATATTATCGCCGGGTTTGCTGCTGCAGGAGGTATCATCATACTCGAATATAGCTCTATTGCAACCATTCCTCCGGAACTGGTACAGCTGTTATTGTCTACTTTTGGATTATATGGCGGGGGAGTAGTCTTCAATGATGTCTTTGATGCCGAACTGGATGCCAAGGAACGACCGGAACGCGCCATCCCCAGCGGAAGGATTTCTAAATCAGCAGCTATTCTTTTGGGAGCTGGACTCCTTTTGATTGGAGTAATATCTGCTTTTACCGTTAACTATGAAGCTGGATTCCTGTCCATTGCTATTACTTTTTTTGTTCTCCTATACGATTACTGGGGGAAGCATTCTTCACTATGGGGTCCGCTTTTTATGGGGCTGTGCCGCGGAGGAAATTTATTACTGGGAGCTATGGTTTTTCCCTTTCTGATTGGTAGCCTCTGGTTTCTGGCTCTAATTCCAATAGCCTATATAGGGGCCATTACTCTTATAAGCCAGGGAGAAGTACACGGGGGTGACCAAACATCCGGCTATATCGGTCTTGGACTCGTGTTAATGGTCACCGGAGCACTGTTATTGCTTGGACTTCAGTCTTCCTACAATACCTTAATAGCTCTTCCCTTTGTTATTGTTTTTGGAAGCCTGGTAATACCTTCTTTCCTGAAGGCTGCTTTAACTCCAGAAGCAGCGCTCATTAAAAAGGCAGTGAAACGAGGCGTCTTATCCCTTATTCTATTAAATAGCGCGCTGGCCGCCGGCTTTGCCGGTTGGACCATGGGCATCATTACAGCCCTGTTACTACCTTTATCACTTCTTATTGCCAAATTGTTTGACGTTACCTGATTTACAGGTAACCTACTATTCAGTTACGGTCATCACACCCTGCATCGTCTGCCAGTGTCCCGGGAACGTACACACGTAAGGATACTCATCGGGCTCTTCGGGAGCCACGAAATAGATAGATTCAGATTCACCGACTTCAAGCATACTTGTAAAGAAAAGAACATTATCAGATTTGGGTACATACCCCCTGTTGGGACCGTCAAGTCCCATATTAAGTGCATTTTTAGCTACGGTTTCAAGAGAGCCTGGCTTCACAAACAGGAGATTATGCAGTAGATCAGTAGGATTATTCAAAGTGACTTGTACTTTACTCCCTGCTTTTACTTCGAAATCGGTGACATCAAATTCCATCCCGCTCGTAGCTTCAATAGTAATAACTTCATCAGGCCCCTCTTCCCAGGAATCAGGCATCTCGGTCTGGTGCTTGTGCTCTTCTCCGGCAAAAGGATAGTCAGATTCTTGTGACTCCGACTCAGTACTTTCCTGGATTTCCTCATCCACTTCTAAAGATTCGCCCTCCGGGATATTATTAAGCGTATAATAACCTACCGGATGCAGCAATGGATAACCATTATCTTCCTCCACAACTCCCGTAGCGTTGATTTCATGTATATATCCCTCTCGCAGGTTATCAACGACCAGACGCGCCGACAGTCCATCCTCAGCTACCTCAACGTATCTTACCGGCGACTGCTCTTGATTTATAATGTCACTTCCATAAGTAGAGTGATAATGATAGGTAAAGCCGGTTACTTGGTATGATCCTGGATCTGCAGCTGTTATTCTGTCTACAGGTTTCGTAAAGAAAAGTTCAAATCCGTCTGGTTTGGCATGCACTTCCTTAATTTCAAAGGGCATTTTGCCATTCCAGACCAGTTGCTGCAGTCCATATTGTTCTTTACCAGTAGAACCCCAACCCCGGCTGGTCATGCCCACAAACATGGAATTATCACTGCCCCAGTCCATACGAAATACGCCTGACTCAAATCCTTCTTTAAAGGGAAACGCTACCCCCTGATATTCCCCATTAATCTTTTCCTGGAAAACGCGCATAACTATGCTTTGTCCCTGATCACCCACAAAAAGCTGGCCCTCAAAAGGCCCAAACGCTCCATCAGTAGTATCAGGAAGAATATCAGAGGTAGAGATCCCCATTACTCCGTGAGGAAACCATACAGAAGGCACTTTCAACTCGGGGATATCCTTGGCTACTTCGTGATAAGGTTTACCGCTATCGGGAATATCTTCCGGTTTTAATGAGATGGGAGAACCGGATTCATCGGACCAGCGCAGCCCCTCTGGATTTCCTGCAAAGTCCCCCTTTTCAAGATGGGTTATATTTCCTGAACCGACCCATCCGCCTTGGTTTTCTGCATAAAAGAGATCACCCTCAGCATTATAGTTGAAGGCCGCAGGCGACCGCAATCCACTAACCATCGGCTCGACTTCTCCATCCGGAGAAACCTGGAGTAACCAGCCATCCCATTTGGATAAGCTGGCTCCCTCCCCTATCCAGGCCAGATTAACCGTGACCAGCATATCACCTGAAGGAGTAAAAAGGGGACCGTAAAAATACTCATGGTAATTTCCTGAAACCGGACGAATATATAATGTCTTATATTCATCAGCACGACCATTCTCATCCGTATCTGTAAGACGGGTAATTTCCGTACGTTGTGTTACATAAATAGCACCATCTCTGTAGGTTAGCCCCAATGGCTCATGTAATCCCTCGGCAAAAAGACTGTATTCCGGCGGATTCCCACCTTCCTGGGAAGGATTTTCTATAATCCAGACTTCTCCCCG
>JBEPXF010000154.1:0-7355 GCA_041642075.1 Fodinibius sp. | reverse complement strand
GCTCTTGTTTAAATTACAGATAGTATAATATGAGTAATCCTAATTTTTACAATTATCCATGATGCAATTAAATGATAAAGATACTTGAATAATCTGTTCCTCATTTTTTTAATCAAGGTTTAAGGATGGCGCATCATGAAATTATATATTAAATATATGGTAAGCCTGCGTTGCAAGATGCTGGTCAAAGAAGAGTTAAATAAGCTTGGGATAGACTGCGTATCTGTCGATTTAGGTGTGGTTGAAATTCAGGAAGATATTACCGATGAACAGTTAGAAGAATTTGGCAAGAACCTAAAAAAATCCGGTTTAGAGCTCCTTGACGATAAAAAGAATATCCTGGTAGAAAAAATAAAAAGCGTAATTGTGGAGATGATCCATTACGAGGATGAAGTACCGGTCGTAAATAATTCCGATTATATCAGTAAGAAGCTGGGATATGACTACAACTACCTCTCCAATATTTTCTCAGAAGTAAAGGGAATCACCATCCAGGAGTATATTATAAAGCACAAAATTGAACGGGTGAAAGAGTTGCTGCTCTATGACGAGCTTACCCTGACTGAAATAGCCCATAAATTGAATTACAGTAGTGTTGCCCACCTGTCTAACCAATTCAAGAAAGTTACCGGGCTTACGGCCAGCTATTTTAGAGAGATGAAAGAGAAGCGAGAGCTTAACCTCGAAGATCTGTAATAGTTATTGCAAGCAATTATTTATGAAACAAGACTATTATAATATAATAGTTTAGAAAAATAAATCCCCTGGCAGAAGGTGACCGAAAGCCTATAGGATTGGAAACCATTATCCTATAGCAGTGTGCCATTTTGGTTAATTATTTTCGCGGGTTTTGATGAATTATTTTGTGCTTATTGAACGCTGTCGAAGTTATTCCAACCTATCCCTGTTGGAAGATTAGTTTTCCCATTCCCATTAATCTGCTGAAATAATGGCATTGGTTTGCTTAAAGTGTCAGTTTCGTTAACCGGTATGGGTAAGGAAATTGAAAACTCTGTGCCTTTGCTTTGCCTGGCTTTCACCGTTATCGTTCCTTCTTCCTCATTAATCATCTGTTTAACATGCTTAAGGCCTACACCAAAACTCTTTTCACCATTGGTTCCAGACGATCTTGCAATTGATTTGCCACTGTTGAAAGCTGATATTTGATCGCTTGTCATACCCTTTCCATTATCTTTGACAGAGATGTTCAGGATATCTTGAGTATGTTCTGAATCACGATTTATTATAACTTCAATAGCTCCTTTTTCGTGGGTAAATTTAGTTGAATTCGATACCAGATTTCCGATTATTTGCAGCAGCTTAAGAGAAAAATAGTGGGGAAGCATAACACCAGTATCCACTTGATTGGTAAATGTTAGAGTAAGATCCTTTTTTTGCACCAGGGGATTGTATAGGTGCTTTATTTTTTCAATAACATCAGTGAGTGGTTTTTCCCCTGTTTTTTTATGCTGGGAGTTACCGTTATCTAAATTCTCCAGGACTCCATCAATGATGCTGAGGGTTGTTTCAGCAGATTCTTTTATCATTTTGAGCTCCTGGTCAGGAAATTTATCGTGATTCTTCTTCTCGATCAGTAGATCTGACATTCCTACGATACCACTGATTGGAGTACGTACATCGTGATTGAGTTTATGCAGGTTATCACGCAAAGTATCTAATTTAGAAGCTATATCTTTGTATCTGTTTTCACATTCAATTGTATTGATAACTAAAAGTGCCAGTTGTTGAAGTCGTTCCTTTTGTCTATTCGATATATGTTTTGATTTTTTGTCCAGCACGCAGATAGATCCAATATCTATGCCGTTAGTAGTGGTAAGTTTTGCCCCACAGTAATATTTGTAATTTGGGGGTTCCTTTACATAGGGGTGATTCTCATAACGGATATCATTACTGAGATCCTCTATTTCATATATTGTATTTTGCCTGATTGTATCGTTGCAAATGCTGTCGTTATAGGTGGCTTTATCTACATTATTTGCTTCTGCATACTGATAATAAGGTTCAATGATATTTATTTTGCAAACAGGTGAGTTTGTGAAATCTTTTGCTAACTCTATGTGCGGATGCAGGTTCAGATTTTGCTTGTTCATTTCGTTGGTAATAGAGTTATGATGATGAATTTGCTTTAGCTCTTTTGAAATACAAATGGAAATTTTAATGGGAGGAAGCTAATTCGATACTTTCAACCTCAATACATCAGGTAAAGTGCCTTTTTCAATGAAAGTAGAATGTTCATGGCTTTAACTCTCCCTATTATTTTGAAGTTGATCCGTTAAGATTAACTGATTCATTTAAAATGTATGATATGGACAGTGATTCCCCGTTACAGAAATCCCTAAAAAAAGTTACATATATTCATAAATATGAACCCCAAACTCGGTAAATCTACTGAATTTACTGAGTGTAGCCTGTGCTATTATTAGAAGTAATTAACAACTCCCGGGGGAGCAATTTGGAATGGTGTGAAGGGAATAATACGCTAGTGTGGGTATCCGACCAAAAGAGAAAAATACTCTTTAAGAGATCAGGAGGGGATAAAATGGAGAGTGGAATGTGCTATAACCTTTACCAACCTGTAAGTTATATAACATTTATTCATTAAATATGTAATGAATGCCATCTTCAATATTCGCATATTTTTTTAGGATAATGCTAGTTAAGAGTTACTTGGATTTAAGGAGAAAATATGATGAATAGTATTTGGTTTCACTTCCCTTAAATAATAATAGCATTACTATTTGCTTTTAACAGCAAGTGAATATTTGTAATATTATAACTAAATCTATTTCATGATGAGAACACTTAATTTTTTAATCACTTCCACTTTCCTTGTTTTTGCTATTAACTCTGTTGCTTTTTCACAATCAGTTAATCTTACAGAAACATTTAAGAAAAGCTTTAACGAAACTGTTCAACAAGTTCAGAATACCGAAGATGCAGTCGAAAAACGTACGCTGTTAAATGAATCGTTTGACAAAA
Organism: Fodinibius sp.; assembly: GCA_041642075.1. GTDB lineage: Bacteria > Bacteroidota > Rhodothermia > Balneolales > Balneolaceae > Fodinibius. Next base: position 4,355 of record JBEPXF010000154.1, on the reverse strand, counting down.
TGACTGAGGTAATAGAGCGTATTGAATCGAAGGTTACTCTTTCTGAAGATAAAAGTGTTCAGCTCAAAACTTTAAAAAATGAAATACAAGAAAAGAAGAGTGAGTTAAATGGAAAAGATGGTTTTGAAAGAGTATTGGATAGAGAACTCAACCATTTTTCTGATTATTCTCAGAACTATTTTGAGCAAGCTGACCGGACAATTACTATTGGCTTGACAGCAGCTCTCTTAATTATTTTGATATTGCTACTTTTTGGTACTGGGACATGATAAATTTCTTCCGCTGTTGGAAAAGAATTTAAAGGAAGAGCTAGTTAAATCATTATTCCTAACTGCATTTCATACTGGATAAAGTGTTGTTTAGGTATTGAAGGCATTTATGATGGAGGTTGACCGGGAAGTTAAAATTTATCAAGTTTTAAACTTATTAATATTTCTTTACCGAGGGAGAATGAAAGTACATAATTTTGACACAAAAAAGATAAATGGACGTAAGCGGGTTAGCGCTTCTATCCTATGGGAAAATGCTGACCGGCCAGAGGAAGAAATATATTTTGAGGTCAACGAGCAACATCAGGATGCCATTCGTTGTAATATTGATGCCTTTTTTCTTTCCACATTAATTCCTGCCTTATACTACGGGGAGAAGCGCTATGTCATTGACGGGGAAGTATGTCCGGCGCTGTATGATGGAATTCAGGAAGCATTAGGCTGGATTAAACACTGGTATTATCAGAACAGGCCAAGCTCCATTGAAATGGAAGTACAAACACGGTCACAGCCAATAGCGTACACCCAAGACCGAAATGCAGCGTGGTTTTTATCGGGGGGAGTCGATTCATACGCCTCTTTTTTTAAAAACAGATCGTTCTATTCGGAACACCATCCCCGATACATCAAGGATGGGATTGTGGCGTATGGCCTTGAAACAAAAGATCCCGAGAAATTTGAATATGTCGAAGAAACCTTGGAAAAGGTGGCAAAAAATCTGGGGGTGTCGCTCATCCCGGTTTATACGAATATATACTTGATATACCGCGACGATGAAAATTTACATGACCATAAGCTTTGGCTGTTTCAGTTTCAGGGGGCGGTATTGGCAGCGCTTGCCCATATTTTAAGTAATAGGATTAACTTTCTTTCCGTTCCCTCTTCTAGTGATTATACCCAGGACTGCCCCTTTGGGACGCATCCATTACTGGATCCCTACTACAGTAGCCAGGGCGTACAAGTGTATCATGACTTGTACCGATATACCCGATTTGAAAAGACAAAAATTGTGGCTGAAAATTTTTCTCCGGATCTAAGTCTGAGGGTATGTAATCATGCCAATAAATATAAATCTAATCAACTTAACTGCGGAGAGTGTGAAAAATGTATCCGTACCATGTTAGGGTTTTTAGCGCTTGGTAAATTAGGTGAAATAAATGCTTTCCCGTACCATGACGTTACCAAGCAGATGATCGTTGATCACGCAGTATTAACACATGAATATGACATAAAATCCTTCCAAGATCTTGTACCGGCCTTAAAGAAGATAGGACGCGATGATCTCATTGAGGCTATTGAATTTATTATACGGAGATATAAAAAGGAAAAAATTAAATCAGAGATTAAATCAAAAATAATTGATATTGATCAAAGCTATTTTAATGGGAATATTCGCCAAATAAAAGGAACGTTAAGAAATCGATTCCGTTCAAACGGTTAACTAGCTCTCTACTTGTTAACAGATTAATTAGGATCTTCGATTTTGTAAATATTGACCTCTTGTCTGGCGTTTACAAGTATAGTAACAACATTACATAGTATTTTGGTTTGTTCAATAACATTGGGCAGAACCTGAAAATATGTAATTTATGTAAGATTTATTTCACAAATATATAACGTATCCTTCCAAAAATTTTATGATCTTGCTTATGTAATGCTGAGTGAAAAGAATATATCAATATGCAGAATCAGTAATTAATTGTTCAAACTTTTCTACAATCTGGCAATCATCTAATTATACGTACTAAAAATGGATTCAGTAGAGCTTGAAAAATCAAAGGCAATGATTATTGTCGAAATTATTGAGTACGTTCCGGATTCTGTGGTTATTAAAACGATCATAAAAAAGTCTACTGGGAATATTAATGCTGTTTCTTTTGATACCGGTGAAAAACTGGAGGAGAAAACTCTTCCATTCGATTCATATATACAGATTATTGACGGTAAAGCTGAAATTATAATTGATGGAAAATCAAATCTGCTCGAAACTGGTGACTCAATTATTATACCAGCTCATGCCAGTCACAAATTCCAAGCGAATAGCCGATTTAAAATGATATCCACGGTAATTAAAAGCGGTTATGAGGAGGTAAGTTGATGAACATGGCAATCTCGATAGAAAAGCTCGAAGACACACTTTCAGAAATTAAAAGAATTGGTCCCTCAAAGGGTCGTAAAATTATAACGAATTACGATAACCTAGTGGATAATCTCCAACTGATGGTAAAGGTTAAAGCAGTTAGTTCGGAATTGAAAAAGGCTCAAAAATATTATAGTAATGACCAAGAGAAAATTGAAAAAAACTTTCTCTTTAATGCCTATTGCACGGTACAAGAAAACAATATAAGTGATGCGGATTTAGAAACCGCGAAGCTGCAGGATTATACTACGGGAAATAGTTTGACCCGGGCAGGAATTGAACGACGCCTTGCGGAGCTTGGGTGGAAAGGGTAGTGCCATTTTGATTCTAAAATTTAAACACGAAATAAAGAGAGAGAGAAAGCAGTGTTAATGAGGCCTGCTTTCATGAACACCAAGGGGAGACAGGATGAGAGAACCTGTCTTCCCTTTTTTTATAAGTGCAAAAAATAATGCAGGATTTATTTAATAAATAATTTTAAACGACTATATAATATAGAAAAATAAAATGAAGTCCGATGACAAGTTGGCTAAGATAAAAACAAAACGGTATGTGAAATATGTAGTAAGTCTGAGGTGCAAAATGATATTAAAAGAGGAGCTTCAGAAAAGCGGTATTAAATATAGAAGATCTCCACACGGCGCTATAGAAATTCTTGAAGAGGTTACGCCATCCGAACTCAATGAACTCAACAGGAATTTGCGGAAATCAGGATTAGAACTGCTTGATAAAGCTGATAGTTTACTTATCGACCGTATTATAAACACCGTTATCGAAGTGATTCATTGCACCGATGATTTACCCAACCTTAGTTATGAAGATATAATTGGCAATAGCCTGGGGTCGGAGAAGGAATCGATTTTAAAAATATTTTCGGATGTAAAGGGAATATCAATTATGCATTTTATCGTACTTCAAAAAATTGAACGGATTAAAGAATTTCTCTTGTATGATGATCTGTCGGTTGCTGAAATATCTGAAAAGTTACGTTATAAAAACGAATCCTATTTAATTGCCCAGTTTAAAAAGTTTACCGGCCTATCTCCTGCTTTTTTTAAGAAACTGAAAGATAAACGCATGAACGTCCTGCAAGAGGTATAAAAGACATCGTTTTTGGGGTAAAAGGAATGGCTTTTAGTTATTGGGTTTGCAAATCCTCAATAATGCTACCGCATCAAGATGGGAAAGGGAATGGGATGGATGAGAGTGCTAGATATAATTCCAAAGATGTTAGTAAACGCCCACGATGCACCTGATAAAAACAAGGGAGATATGGAAGTAACGCTGCATTCAGCTTTTGGTCTGGCCGTAGCTTAAAATGTCTTGAGACCCCCATCCTGGATATTTTACATACGAAGCTCATCAATCCCGAACTTTAGGATTTTTCAGAAGATCTCCTCTTTTTTATAAAACATGGCATCCGGATTTCTAAATCTACTGATCCAGAGTACCGTAGAAGACGAAAATATGGATATTTCCTGCCGAGTATTTGTTATTAAAGCAAATTATCTTTTTGCATAAACGGATTTGATATTGTACTCTGTTTTTCTGGGAATTTTATGAAAGGGATTTGGTTTATTCACTTTTGCTCCGCTTTGATGACATGCGAGTTAGTGGGATTGATGAAATTAAGCGGACATTATGTGAGCACTGCCTATAATGGTAGAGTATTCGAACCCAATGCCGAACATGCTATGGTAACACGAGATTAATATCTGCATTTTCCCCTTTAGGATGCATTTGTGGGAGGAGAGAACATAGCTTTTATCTTACTGATCTCTTTTTTGATCAGTTATAATAGAGTCTTAATGGCTCAAGTCTTAGTCCCATTGCGGTGCATTATGGAGGGCAGAGGCAATTGGCGCCGATTCGGATATTCGGAACTGGAGTGGCAATAACCTGGATGCCCGGGTTTAGTGGGATACCGATTCTTATAATCCTCAGTA
>JBEPXF010000153.1:0-7375 GCA_041642075.1 Fodinibius sp. | reverse complement strand
CTCGATATGGAGGATCAAAACTTTTTTGTTCCCAACTTTTATGCCTCTTATGAAATTAAAGATGGATTAACAGCCGGCATTGGCGTTTATGCTCCTTTTGGGTTGGGTACAAAATGGGACCAAGACTGGGTTGGCCGTACGGAGGCTATTAATACTTCTATTGAAACTATTTTTGTTCAACCCACTATAGGGTATCAGCTACCCGATTTTGGTATTGGAGATGTTAAGGTTGGAGCGGGATTAGTAATCGCTGCTCACGGTAAAGTTGAACTCTCGCGTGCTGTCGAAGATTTTGCCGTGGAAAATGACATATTTTCTCTGGATGGAGAACTTGATAAACCGGGAATCGGCTATAACTTAGGACTCCTATATGAGCCAAACGAAAGGGTAAATTTAGGGTTTACTTATCGCAGCAAAGTAGAAACCGAATTCAGTGGCAGTGCTGATTTTGGAGACCTGCCCACCGGGCTATTCCCTTCAAATACAGAGGGAGGCACCACGCTTGAATTACCAGCCAATTGGGTAGCTGCTATAAATGTTCAGGCTTCCGAAAAACTGAGTCTTGAAGTAGATTATTTATGGTGGGGTTGGTCAAGTTACGATGAGCTTGTCATTGAATTTGACCAAACGATACCCGCTTTTGGATCAAATAAGCTTGCAAACACAAGAGGATATGAAAACTCCTGGCAATTACGCGTTGGTGGGGAATATATAAATGCCGGAGTTGAAGGGTTGGATCTGCGAGCTGGAATAGCTTATGATGAATCTCCTCTCCCAACGGAATACATGGATCCTACTCTTCCCGACTCCGATCGTTGGCTCTTTTCAGGTGGTATAAGCTACGATTTGACAGATTACCTTGCTGTAGATGCATCGTATATATTCATCCGTTCCAAGGAGCGTGTGAACCGAGAATCAGAAAATGGATTCCATGGCGTTTTTAATACTCATGCGAACCTACCTTCTCTCGGTTTAACAATGAAATTTTAAGTATAAAGGAGTTCATTCATGAATTTACGCAAACGATCACTTCATTTTGTACTGACACTCGTTGTAGCGTCACTGACACTCTATTCCTGCAAAGACTTTAATGATGTAACCTTTGAAGCCAACAGTGGCGAGGCAGATTTTACTACCGTTACAGCTGTAGGAAATAGCTTAGTGGCAGGAACGCAAAGCAATGCTTTATTTGAAACAGCCCAGCGATACTCTTTTCCCTCTTTAGTAGCTGGACAAATGGAATCGGTTCAGAATTTTGAACAGCCGATAATTAGTGATCCCGGTATTGGGGGTCGCCTGGGACTTTCAGATGATCTGTCAGGACCCAGTCAAACAGATGGTCAAGGTCAGCCTATCAATGCAAAACTTGGTCGCCCCTACAATAATCTGGGAATTCCCGGAGCTATTTTGGCTGATTTTCTGGGGCAGGACTTGCCAGATGCTCCTTATTCCGCTCGCCGACAGAATAACCCATTTTTTGAAATCGTATTACGAGATATGGGTAATACCCAGGCTGAACAACTTGCCACCCTTCAACCCTCTTTTGTTATGTTCTGGCTAGGCAATAACGATATTCTCGGTTATGTTACAAGTGGAGGAACTCAGCCCTATGTTCCTCCCAGTGACTTTCAGGGATTGTACCAAGCTTCTATGCAGAGCCTTGCTCAAACAGAGGCTGATGTTGTCCTGTATAATATTCCGGATGTGACAAGTATTCCTTATGTATTTTTTCTCAGGCAACAATTGTTGCAACAGGAGGTCATTACTTTTGATGAGCCTACGCAGTCATACCGACTAATAACTCCACAAGGCAACCTCCCTATTTACATAGAAACAGCTAATGGGACCCGGATCATGAGCGAAAATGATTTCCTATTACTTCCTGCATCTGACTATTTCGCAGGAATTCAGTCTGGGGATACTCCCCCGCCCGTAACGCCGGATAATCCTGTACCAAATAATCTGGTGTTGGATGGACCAATCACTTCTCCACCTACGGGACAGTCTGAACTGGCCCAAGCTACCAATGTTGTTCAAGAGTACAATAGCATTATAGCTGCGGCAGCATCAAATAATGACTACGCCATGGTAGATATTCATACCGCTTTCCAACAAATACTTGGGGAGGGGGGAAGAGAAATAAACGGAGATATGATGCGACCCGTCCCCGGAGAACTCTTTAGTTTTGACGGTGTACATCCCAGTAATTATGGCCACGGGATTGTAGCTAATCTTACGATTGAAACTATCAACAATACATATAATGCTAATCTTCCTTCTATCGATCTCGGTACCATTCCACGTGGACTCCCAATCAATAATTAAATCTGTTAGTCCTTACTTATTAGATAAAAAAGGAGCCGTAGCTTATGGCTCCTTTTTTATTCACTAAACATTTCGAAACCCTTAAATGAGTTTGTATCTTCCGCTGAACTTATAAATTATAAGCAGCATGACTTTCAGAGAAAAACTAAAGACAGCCATACAAACTTCTAATTCTACTCTCTGCGTAGGCCTTGATCCCAATCTCGACCAGTTACCTGATGATCCTAAATGGACTGGTGACCCTCCTGCTCGTAAAGTTGAACTATTTCTTAAAGCAGTAATTGATGCAACTTCTGATTCCTGTGCAGCTTATAAACCTAATCTTGGTTTTTTTGAAGCTCTGGGTCCTGACGGCTGGGATGTTTTTGAAGAAATTCTGGACTATATCCCCAGTAATAAAATTATAATTGCTGATGCTAAACGAGGAGATATCAGTTCTACTGCCGAACACTATGCAAAAGCATTTTTTGAACAGTTTGATATAGATGCCATTACCTTAAATCCGCTTATGGGCTTTGAGACCCTGGATCCTTTTCTGGCTCATGCATCCAAAGGAGTTTATGTACTTACCCTAACCTCCAATCCCGGGGCTAAAGACATTCTACTTCAGAAACTGTCTGATGAACAAACCATTTCAAGCTATATTTCAAAGCAGCTAAGCAAAAAACAAACTACAAGTGACACTTCTATTGGGATGGTCGTAGGTGCAACCAAAGCACAAGATCTCGGTCCCGTAATTACCCCTTTTCGAGAAGCTCCACTGCTTATACCTGGTATTGGTAAGCAAGGTGGTTCTATTACTGAACTAAAAGATGCTTTGGATCAGCACCAGGGTCCTCCCCTTATCAATTCCAGCAGAAGTATTATTTATGCAGGTGCGGATCCAGCCAATTGGAAAAAAAGTGTAGCTAGAGCTGCAGAAAATTTAAAAAAGAGATTAGTTCCTATTACTGAACAATATGTCTAAGAAAAGAAAGAAAACAGTTATTGTTTTTACCGATGGAGCTTGTAGCGGCAATCCTGGTCCCGGGGGTTGGGCGGCCCTACTTCAATGGAACAATAAGGAAAAGGAAATTACCGGAGGCGAAGCACATACCACCAATAATCGCATGGAAATGCGCGCCGTAATTGAAGCCTTAAATGCTATTAATCAGCCGTGCCACGTAAAAATTCACAGTGACAGCGCACTTATCGTCAACGCTTTTAAACAGGGTTGGATCGACGGCTGGCTTAAACGCGGATGGAAAAAGGCCAATAAAAAGCCTGTAGAAAACAAGGATTTATGGGAAGAGATGCTCACCGCTATGCAACCGCATGATGTACAGTGGATCAAAGTTAAAGGGCACGCCGACAATGAACGAAATAACCGGGTAGATGCTTTGGCAGTAGAGGCCTCAAAACGATTTCTGTAACCCTATTCTTGCAGGGATTTATTGCAACAATCCCTGCTTTCATAACCACCTTACATATTAATGCTCTCCAAGGCCTTCAAATTTGCGAAAGGTTTCAGGTTCATATCCGCAAACATTTTGCGCTGAGCCATCATATAGCCGGTAATGGCAATCATTGCTGCATTATCCGTACAGTAAGCCAGTTTCGGGATATGTAGCTCGCAATCCTGCTCTGCCGCTAAATCCCTTGCTTTCTTACGCAACATAGAGTTAGCTGAAACTCCACCCGCCAACACAACGGTATTTACCCCAGTATGCTGAATAGCATTTCGAAGTTTTTTTATAAGTACCTCGGTTATCGCATAACTAACACTGGCACAAATATCATTTAAGTGTTGGGATAGAAATTCTTGCTCATCTTTCTGATCCTGCAGGTAATACATTACAGATGTTTTTAATCCGGAAAAACTAAACTCAAAATCATTATCCAGCATGGCCTGGGGAAAATCGTGAAATTTAGGATCCCCATGCTTTGATCGTTCATCAATAACAGGTCCCGCTGGATATGGAAGACCTAATATTTTCCCGATTTTATCAAATGCCTCTCCGGCCGCATCGTCGCGTGTCTGACCTAAAAGCGCATGCTCAAAAGGAGCTTTTACGTGAACCAGCTGAGTGTGTCCACCGGAAACCGTGAGCGATACAAATGGATATTTTGGTTTATTATCAATGAAATTGGCGTAGATGTGAGCATCCATGTGATTGACACCCACCAATGGAATATTACGAGATAAACACAATCCTTTGGCAAAACAGAGTCCTACTAAAAGGGATCCCATCAAGCCGGGTCCCTGGGTTACGGCAACCGCATCAATGGTATCCAGATGAATATCGGCTTCATCCAGTGCCTGCTGCAGTGTCCGCCAAATGGTCTTGTGATGGGCGCGAGATGCCAGCTCGGGGACAACCCCTCCATATTGTTCATGAACCGATTGAGAAGCAATAATATTTGATCTGAGCCCATCAGCATCATAAACAGCAGCAGCAGTTTCATCACAAGAGGACTCAATTCCGAGGATCTTTATGCCAGATGTTTTTTTAATACAGCCCCCAAGATTATTCAATTAAATAACACTTAGATGTTTCTTGACAAAATTACGCCACACTCAGCATACGCTCAATAGGTAAATGGGCTTGTTCTGCAAGTTCAGCAGATACTTTCACTTCATGCTGCTCGTACTTTAGGGCGTCGTGGAGTTTTTCGAGCGTAATCATCTTCATGTATTCGCATACGGAATTTTCGTTAGCAGGATAGAATTTCTTACCGGGATTTTCTTTTCGCATCCGATGTAGAATTCCCGTTTCTGTCGCTACCACAAACTCTTCCGCATCCGATTCGCTGGCTCGGTTGAGCATGCCGCTGGTTGAATGAATATGTCCGTCATCGCAATCAAAGTACATAGCTGATTTCATCATACACGATGTGGAACAGCCACATTCGGGATGGATCAGTATTTCAGCCTCGGGATATTCTTTTTGTTTCTCATTCAGATTCAACTCTCCAATTTTTTCATGTACGTGACAGGCCCCGTCCCAGATATTCAATTCCCGCCCTGTTACCATTTCGACATAAGAACCGAGGAATTTATCCGGTAAGAACAGTATTTCTTTCTCTTCGGGAATTGACTCAACTATATTAGCAGCATTAGATGATGTACAACAGTAATCACATTCTGCTTTAACAGCAGCGGTCGTATTTATGTAAGTAACCACAACCGCATCGGGGTGCTCAGCTTTCCATTCCCGAAGTTGCTCTACCGTGATGCTGTCAGCCAGCGAACAACCTGCATCCAAATCAGGAATCAAAACTTTTTTCTCGGGGGAGATGATGGAAGCCGTTTCCGCCATAAAATGTACGCCACAAAAGACAATGAGTTCGGCCTCCGTTTCCGCAGCCTGATGCGAGAGTCCCAGTGAATCACCAATATAATCAGCAATATCCTGCACTTCCGGCACCTGATAGTTATGAGCTAGAATTACTGCGTTTTTTTCTTCTTTTAACCGTTTAACTTCGATTATTAATTCTTGGGTATTCATAATTTATCCCAGATAATTGCGATTTAGTTAAGAAATATGCTTTAAAGTTTGACTGATATCAAACGCCTGTACTGAGTGAGTAAGCGCTCCTACTGAAATATAATCGACTCCTGTTTTAGCTACTTCGTGTACATTGTTAAGCGTTATATTCCCAGAAGCTTCAACCCTGGCCTGTCCGTCAATTCGTGCAACTGCCTCCCTCATAAGTTCAGGGGACATGTTATCGAGCATAATAATATCAGCCTGTGCTTCCAATGCTTGTTCAACCTCTGAAAAATTCTTTACCTCAACTTCTATTTTCAGATTGGGATTTTTCTCACGTACTTCCTGGACGGCCTTAGTAATACTTCCAGCTGAAACTATGTGATTATCTTTAATCATCGCCAGATCATAAAGTCCCATTCGGTGATTCTTACCCCCTCCTGCCTTAACAGAATATTTATCCAGCAGGCGAAGTCCCGGCACGGTTTTGCGCGTATCTAAAATATCCGCTTTCAGATCCATAACCGCACTTACAAAACGATGAGTCTTAGTTGCAATACCTGACATTCGCTGCACAATATTCAGAGCAATACGTTCACCTGTCAAAAGTGCCCTTCCAAGTCCGCGAAAGCTTACAATTTCCATTCCCTCTTTAATCTCATCCCCCTCTTCAATATGGGGATTCCACTTGAGATTAGGATCTAATTCTCTGAATACAGTTTCAGCTATATGAAGACCGCATACGATGCCCATGTCTTTAGCTGTCCATGCAGCATGAGCCCGACGTTTATCATCAATAATGGCATTGGTTGTCACATCACCGCTTTGGATGTCCTCCTCGAAAGCACGCTCTATTAAATTGGCAATAGCCTTATCCATATTTTGTGCTTCTGGTACTTGTACCATCTGTAATTCAGACCTGCCCTGTATGTTTAATAGAGTGTTCAAACGTTAAATGTTCTGCCTTTTTCCAGCTATCGGGGAAATCTGCCCTTTGATGAACACCCCGGCTTTCTTCCCGCTTCAAAGCCGCTTTACTAATAAGGTGTGCAAGCTGCAATAATCCATGAGAACGTATTGAAAAATATTCTCCTGAAGTTCCAGACAATGATCCAGAAAGCTGATCAATCTGTTCTAAAACATACTTAAGATCCTTTTTATTTCGCTGAATACCAACGAAATCACTTAACAATGAGGCAATTTGTTTCTGTAGCTGTACAAAGTCTTCTTTCTTTTCTTCATCAACATAGAAATTAGCCCCAGGAACATTATGCTCAGGAGCTTCTATATCTACCGCATGCTCAACAGCTCGCTTACTAAATACCAGGCATTCCAGTAATGAATTGCTGGCTAATCTATTTGCTCCATGTACGCCGGTTGCTGCCACTTCGCCACAGGCATATAATCCTTTTATTGATGTACACCCATCCAAGTCGGTTGCCAGTCCCCCAATGCAATAATGAGCGGCGGGAGCTATTGGGATACCTTCTTTTTCAATATCAATCCCCTGTGCCTCAATTCTGGATATAATACTCGGAAAATGTTTACGGATACGGCTAGCATCCAAATGACGGAGATCC
>JBEPXF010000152.1:0-7497 GCA_041642075.1 Fodinibius sp. | reverse complement strand
ATTCACATTATTCTCCGAACGCACAGGTCCGATGGTTGGATAAGGAGGAAAAATTAAATAACCCCGATATTTTTTATCTGTTGCACAGCCGCAATTCTATTAAGAAAAAAAATAATACTGTAGAATATGACGGAAATCTTCAAAAATTTGCCCGCGAACTTTATGACCGTTTCCGTCAAGCCGATCATGAAGAATATAACGCGGTAGCCATTGAACGTTTTTCCCAATCACAAGATCATCCGTTAATTCCCGCTCTTGAAAACAGGATTCAAAAAGCCATTGGCTGATTTTAAAATCATATAAAATAATACAGAGATCGTAATAGTTATACTCATAAAAGGGTGTGTATTATAAACCTTAAGAGAAAATAAATCCTAATATTTGATACACACACTATTATTATGAATAAGAATAACACTTTATCCTTATTACACCTACCTTTCATCCTCTTCATTTGTTCATTCGTTTTCACTTCCTGCCTGGATAGCTCAAATTCCAACCAAGCCCCGGGAAACCTGCTTGAAGAGGCAAAATCCTACTCTGATTTTGAAACTTTTGTGGACTATTTAGGCGAAACCGGAGATGCAGAACTCGATTCTACAATTGCTAATGAAGGTCCCTTTACCGTCCTTATTCCAACCGAAGAGGCTTTTGAGGAGCTTCCGGAAGGAACCTTTTCCTCTTTTTCAGAGGAAGAACTTACTGAGGTGCTTTCGTACCACATTGTGAAAGAGACAGTTGATCTCAATAATGTAGATGCTGAAGAACGTATTGAAAGCATGCAGGGCGAAGAGCTCTATTTTGAAGTCAAATCAGACACCGCTTTTGTAAATGGCGGACAGCTCCTTGCCAGCGTGGGAGCAGAAAATGGTGTTATCTACCAGATTAATAAAGTTGTGCTCCCCGATTCTTATCTTCATACAGCGGGACTGATTTCCAAGCGCTATCAGCTCGACAGCTTGGACAACGCCTTATCAGATACTGATCTTGAAGCTGACTTTAAAGATGCTACTCAAAGCTACACGGTCTTTGCCCCGGAGGATGAAGCTTTTGAAGATGCTACAATTCAGGATGCCCTTGAGTACCATGTTATTCCTCAAAAATTAATGTCTGACGATTTCAGTTCATCTCAAACCTATGAAACACTCAGTGGAGAAGAACTGACGGTTGAAGTCGATGGAGAGGATATCATCATTAATGGAGAGGCAGCCGTCAGTACAGCCGATATTGAAGGAAATAACGGAGTAGTTCATATCATCGATATCATCCTTGAAGCGCCTTCTGAAGAATAGATAAACGTTTCCTTGCTTACTTATAACATTAATAGCCTGTTCCATTACCAGGAACAGGCTATTTAATTTAAAAGACCTGAAAGGTTTGATCGGGTTCCATAAAGAGAACAGCCTCGGTCATCAGGTCAACCAAGGCGTGCAAATCTTTGAGTGATGTTGTCTCTACCGGTGAATGCATATACCGGAGTGGCAACGAAATAAGTGCGCTGGGAATACCTGTCTTCTGATAGAAAATACTGTCGGTATCCGTTCCGGTGCGAACACTCGTTGCTTCATGCTGAATGGAAATTTCTTTTTCTTCGCTGATCTCCTCCAGATACTCCACAATCTTAGGATGGTTGGCACCGCCATGCTGCAGAGAAGGTCCTTTCCCCAGTTTTACTAGTCCGTGCTCCTTATTTTTGATACCGGGAGTATCCGTGGCATGGGTTACGTCCGTTACCAAAGCCATATCCGGGTCTATGCGATAACTCATCATGCGCGCACCATATCCACCTACTTCTTCCTGAACAGAATTTAAAGCCACAACATTGACGTCCAGCTCATCCCGCCGCTCTTCTAACTTTCGTAGTACCTGGGCGATCATATATCCGCCAATTCGGTTATCCAACCCGCGTCCCGACAGGATATCATCGGAAAGATATTCATATTCATCGGCATAGGTAATAGGATCGCCAACCTGAACCATTTCCAGCGCTTCCTCCCGGCTCTGGGCACCAATGTCAACATAGATATCCTTCCAGGCCGGCTGCTTGCCTCCACCATTTTTTTTGTCCTGCAGATGGATAGCCGTATTACCAATAACTCCGGACACTACTCCTTTTTTGGTGTGAATATTGACTCGTTTTGCCCGAGCGATTGTAGAATCACTTCCTCCCAATTTATTTATATACACAAACCCATTCTCCGTAATATGCTGTACAATCATTCCAATCTCATCGCAGTGCGCTTCCAGCATTACGGTTACCACATCGAAGCTGATATTGAGCTTGGCGCAAGCCGAACCGTAGGCATCTGCCTCTACACTGTCCGCAAATTGTTCAACGTAATTTTTCCATACTTTCTGTCCCTGCGATTCGAAACCCGTGGGACTGGGAGTGATTAATAATTCTTCTAAGAATTCTTGTTCTTTCCTATCCATCATGACTTTGTTTTCAGACTTAGTAGTTTGTTTTCAAAGGTACTGAATATAAACATTCGATTATGATCCCATAAATTATTCCTTCCGGAAATTTTAAGCCAAACATTGTCGGCTTTTTCTCAATATTATATTTAGTTAAATTATCTAACTTCTTTCATTTTCAATTTTTATAATTCTTAGTTCTACACATAAGATGCTTAAACCTGCTTACCAGCAACACTTATTTCCTCACTGGACTTCTATTCCCATCCGGTTTCGTGATTTGGATCCACTTAATCACGTGAACAATGCTCTTTTCAGTACCTACTATGAAGAAGCACGCATTAAATTTATTCAACGTGTCCCCGAATTTTCTAATCAGCTGGATGAAGGCTTCAGCTTTGTATTAGCTAATATTAGAATTAATTTTGTGAACCCGGCAGAATATCCCGGAGAACTATTAATTGGTACAGGTATTAAGTCGACTGGAAATACCAGTATCTCCAGCTTTCAGACAATCTATACCGAAGAAGATAAAAAGCTGGTTTCCGTAGCCGAAGCCCACGGTGTCTGGTTTGATCTCAATAAGCAGTGCCCAAGCAAACTTCCGGATATTAGTCAGCGAGAAAAGCTTTTCCTTCCCGAGGAAATCTTGAATTCTTAATTAAGTAGCACTAAAAACAGAGTTCCACACGGTATATTTATGGATAAAAGTACGCAGTACAAGATATTTAATGATCCCATACACGGATTTATTACCATACCCAAAGGCATTATACTGGATTTAATTGATCATCCGTATATCCAGCGGCTGCGTCGCATCAAACAAATGGGGCTCGGCTACCTGGTATTCCCGGCTGCAGAACACTCACGGTTCACTCATGCTTTAGGGGCTATGGAGTTAGCACAGCGGACACTCAATAACCTCCGCGAAAAAGATACCACCATAAGTCCTGCAGAATATGAGGGTACATTGATCGCTGTTTTACTGCACGATATTGGACATGGTCCGCTCTCTCATACGCTGGAGTTTAATTTGATCAAAGATTTTCATCACGAAATGATGACACTGGCCGTAATGCGCAAACTCAACAAAGAGATGGATGGAGCGCTGGATATGGCTATTAAAATATTTACAGACCAATATCCCAAGAAGCCGTTCCTCAACCAGCTCATTTCCTCACAATTGGATATTGACCGCCTTGACTATCTTAAACGCGACAGCGTCTTTACATCTGTTTATGAAGGTTCGGTGGGCATTGAACGCATACTTAAAACGATGCGGGTACATAAGGGAAATATCGTTATTGAGAAGAAAGGTATTTATGCTATTGAAAACTACATACTGGCACGCCGACTTATGTATATGCAGGTGTATCTACATAAAACCGTACTGAGTGCTGATAAACTGCTTCACCTGATATTTCGACGGGTTCGCACGCTCATTGATAATAATGAGAAACTATACCATCCCTCTCCCGCTCTTAAATACTTTCTGGAAAAACGTCCAAGCGCTAAGAAAGGAATTTCTTCAACGGTTCTTCAGAAATATCTTCAACTCGATGACAATGATATCTACCAAAGTATTAAATATTGGCAGCATTCAAATGATCCTATCTTATCTGATCTGTGCCAACGGTTCCAATCCCGGGCTCTATTCCGCACTACCTTTTTAGAAAAAAATCCTTCGAAGAATTTAAAAGGAGTTGTAAGAGAAAAGACCAAAAAAGTTATAAAAGAACGGAATCTACCTTACAGTAATGAAGCTGCTAGCTATTATTATTCCTTTGACAAAAGTTATAGCGAGGCCTATCGCTATGAAAATGAAGGAATCTGGATTTTAGAAGAAAAAGACAAAGCAGTAGAGTTTTCCAAAGCAGCCGACACCCAAAATATAATCGCTCTCACGGAACCGGTGATCAAGCCCTATGTGGTACATCTAAAATCCATTGAAGTATGATTCCCCGGACAATCTTAAATTCGCTCATACACTACAAAACTCAGTTCTGAATGGGTATCCCGCTTTATCTCTCTCCATGTGGAACCAATTTTATGTCGATACTCCGGGAAATACGTATCCCCTTCATACTCCTCATGAATTTCCGTTACAAATAGTTTCTCTACTTTTGGAATTAACTGGCGGTAGACTTCTGCGCCACCGATAACGAAGGCTATATCCTCATCATCTACATAATCCAAGGCACCTTGTATGGCATTAAAGGTGGGCACATGCTCATAGTTGCGCGACCTGCTTAATACAATATTTTCACGACCAGGCAAAGGTTCTTCATTTAACTCCTCAAACACTACTCTTCCCATAATAATGGGGTGTCCCATCGTCACTTTCTTAAAATACTTCAGGTCTTCTGAATAATGCCAGGGTAATTCTCCCTTCCGGCCAATTACCAAGTTTGGATCATGTGCAACAATAGCGGCAAGGGTCATACTGCTACTTCAAATTTTATGGATGGATATGGATTATAGCCTTCGAGCGAAAAGTCTTCGAACTCAAGCTCATCAACCGGCTTGTCCGCGATGTTAAGCTTTGGTAGATCCCGCGGCTCTCGCTCTAATTGCTCTTTGAGACCTTCAACATGATTTTCATAGATATGAGCATCAACAATAGTATGGGCAAAGGTCCCGTATTCGAGTCCCACTTCATTAGCAATTGCCATCGTCAGTGCCGAATAACAAGCCAAATTAAAAGGAATTCCCAGGGCTATATCTCCTGATCGCTGAGTAAGATGACAGTTAAGTTTGCCGTCAGCTACATTGAAGATGTACATTAAATGGCAAGGAGGCAACGCCATCTGCTTTAACAATCCCGGATGCCAGGCGCTAACAACAATCCTGCGGCTATTGGGATTTTCTTTTAACATATCGATCGCACGCTGTACCTGATCAAACTCTTTCTTTATCCAAACCGTTTTGCAAATATGTGAGGCATCCCCTTCAAAGCGTATCTCCTCCTCTTCGTGGTAAGGAAATCGTCGCCACAATACTGGATAAATGGGCCCAACTTGGCCATCCTCATCAGCCCAGTCATCCCAGATATGGCAGTCGTTTTCATCTCTCAGCCAGCGAATGTGATCCTCTCCTCTTAAATACCAGAGTAACTCAAAGATGACAGATCTGAAGTAAACTTTTTTCGTAGTAAGAAGCGGGAAGCCATTTTGCAAATCCACCTTATAGGATTCTGCAAAGCTGGAAATGGTATCGGTACCTGTTCGATTTTCTTTCCAAACTCCCTTATCCAATACATTTTGAACAAGATCTAGATATGCTTTCATAAAAACTGTTAAAACTAAATTTAAGTATGACTGTTTGCCTTTCTAAAGAACTACTCCCTCTAAAAGTAACAGAGCTATAGAGAAATAAATAATAATACCTGTTACATCAACCAAAGTAGCGACAAAAGGTGCTGAAGTAACCGCCGGATCCAGTCCGAATTTTGTCATTATAAAAGGTAACATCGAACCGCTTAAATTACCAAACAGCACTACACCAACTAAACTGCAGCCAACCGTCAGGGCCTGAAGTACCAGTTGTATTGATAATAAGTCACCCCTATACATCATCCAAAGAGCGATTACTATAGACCCCATCAGTCCGATCAATCCGCCTAATAATGCTCCTGACAAGAATTCTCTTTTTAAAACCTTCCTCCAGTCCTCAAGGTTGATGTCGTCTGTAGAAAGCGCCCTGATGATAAGAGTGGCCGCCTGTGAACCCGAGTTACCACCGCTCGAAATAATCATCGGAATAAAAAATGATAAAATTGCCGCTGCAGCTAAGGCACTCTCATAGGTAGCCATAGCTGTAACAGTTAACATCTGACCCATAAATAAAATTACCAGCCACCCTATCCTTTTTTTAACCATCTCACCGACAGAAGTCTGCGAATAATAATCATCGAGAGCGTCCATACCGGCCATGAGCTGCATGTCCTCGGTAGTCTCTTCTTCGGCTACATCTATAACATCATCCACCGTCACAATACCGACCAGTATTCCTCCTGAGTCAACTACCGGCATTGCTACCCTATCGTACTTACTCAACATCTTTACGGCTTCCTCCTGATCATCAAAAGCGCTCAAAGCCTCAAAGCTCTCATCCATAAGGGAGGAAATCAGTGCATCCGGTTCTGCAAGAATGAGCTGATTTAGCCGCAAGTCGTCAATCAATTTTTCTCTTTCATCAACCACATAAATCACATTCACCGTTTCCACACTATGCCCGAAACGACGTATATGGTCCATACTTTTCTGAATGGTCCAGTGTTTTTTAACTTTTACGTATCGCGGTGTCATTAAACGACCAACACTCTCCTCGGGATAACCGAGCAGTTTTTGAACCAGCTTGCGGTCATCCGCTTCCATAGAGTTTAACACTCGCTGGGTAAGGTGTCCGGGCAATTCTTCCATGAGTGCAACCCGTTCATCAGGCTCCAGATTCGACATCACATCACTCAGCTGCTGGGCCGTAAACATGTCAAGAAGTTCAGCACCTTTCATTGTGCTAAGGTAGGAAAAGACATCAGCTGCTTTATCTTTCTTAAGCAGGCGAAATATAACAACGGCTACTTCATTGTCCAGCTCTTCCAGAAGTTCAGAAACGTCAACGGCGGGAACGTCGTTTAAAACTTCTTTTAGTGTAATCCAATCCTTGGCTTTAATAAGCTCTTCAAACTCCGGTTTTAAAAGATCAACGATCATTAAACTTTGAATTAAATTAGCAGCTATTTTGTCGTGCCGGAAATCAGGCAACCCAACACGGGAGATTAGATTGGATCTAAGAATCGCATAAAAAGATACAAAAAACAAGATACGAATTTCAGTAAGTATTGGTATTTTAAATTTTATGGAATAAAAAAATCATTTAACCTTTGTTGGTTTTATTTTGCGATTTTATACTCACTTTATGACTTTAAGAACTTAAATTTCATTAACCCAATTTTCTAAATTGAAAATTATTATCATTGGGGCCGGCGAGATTGGATATGACCTGGCCAGTATACTTTCCAAAGAAAAGCACGATGTAATTGTAGTAGACCGCGATAAAGCCTGCCTGGATAAGGTTTCTGAG
>JBEPXF010000151.1:0-7498 GCA_041642075.1 Fodinibius sp. | reverse complement strand
ATCTGTGTTCAGATAGGGAGCATCCTTATCATTTACACTATTAGGACCTCCGGACATGATAATTCCACTAGGTGAATTATTCTCGAAGTCAGAAAGGTTCTTGTTGAATGGATGGATTTCACAATAAATATTAAACTCCCTTATTCGACGTGCTATAAGCTGAGTGTATTGTGATCCGTAATCAAGGATTAGAATCCAGTCGGAAGGTCGATGCTGCATAAAATAATATTATAATAAAAAAGGCCTTTATTCGGTGCCCGTAATTTTTAAGATCAACTAACAATATTTTTGTATTCTTCGGCAGACATTAGATCATTGAGCTGCTCCTCATCGGCAACAGCAATTTTAACCATCCATCCATCCCCATAGGGATCGTCATTTACAAGCTCTGGCTCTGCTTCCAATACTTCATTGATTTCAACAATTTCACCGCCGACAGGAGCAAATAACTCAGAAACAGTTTTAACCGCTTCAACGGTTCCGAATACTTCATCCTGTTCAAATTTAGTACCTTCGGGCTCGAGTTCGACAAAAACAATATCTCCTAATTCACTCTGGGCAAAATCAGTAACACCAATCGTTGCTGTTCCGTCACCATTATTGCGTAGCCATTCATGTTCTTTGGTATATTTTAGGTCCTCAGGATAACTCATAAAGATAGTTTATTTCTTAGTAGGATCAGGATTAAATTCAAATTCTTCGAGGTAATGGGTATTAAACTCACCCTTTTTGAAGTTTTCATCGTCCATTAACTGGAGATGATAGGGGATTGTTGTTTTAACTCCCTCTATAATAAACTCTTCCAGCGATCGCTTCATGCGTTTTATAGCATCTTCTCGGGTAGGAGCACTTACAATAAGCTTGCCAATCATAGAATCGTAATGGGGAGGGATATTATAATCAGCATAGGCGTGGGTATCAACGCGGACACTATGACCTCCGGGGAGGTGAAAAACTTTAATTTTACCGGCTGAGGGACGGAAGTTGTGTTCCGGATCCTCTGCATTAATTCGGCATTCGATAGCATGCCCTCTCATTTTAAACTCTCTATCTTCCATCTTTATGCCTGCAGCTGCCTTAATTTGTTCAGCTACGAGATCATAGTTGGTAATTTCTTCAGTTACGGGATGTTCAACCTGGATACGGGTGTTCATCTCCATAAAGTAGAATTTTCTATCCTTGTCTACCAGAAACTCTACGGTGCCAGCGCCCTCATAATCAACGGCTTTAGCTGCATCGATGGCTGCTTGTCCCATCTCTTCTCGTAGTTCCGGCGTCATAAGAGGAGAGGGGGATTCCTCTAAAATCTTTTGATGGCGTCGCTGTAGCGAGCAGTCTCGTTCCCCGAGATGAATTACATTTCCGTACTGGTCACCAAGAACCTGTATTTCGACATGATGAGGATCCTGGACAAATTTTTCTATATATACTGCGGGATCATCAAAAGCTGTTTCAGCCTCCGATTTACACATATTAAAATTTTGTTGCAGGTTCTCTTCTTCATGTACAACCCGCATACCACGTCCTCCGCCTCCTGAAGATGCTTTTATAATAACAGGGTAGCCAATTTCATCGCATATTTCTTTGGCCTCTTCTACTGATTCCACTAATCCTTCACTGCCTGGTACCACTGGTACTCCACTTTCGATCATGGTCTTTTTTGCAACGGATTTGTTACCCATAGCATCAATGGCTTTAGGGGAGGGGCCAATAAACTTAATATCATGTTCACCACAGATACGGGAAAATTTAGCATTTTCTGAAAGAAAGCCGTAACCCGGGTGAATGGCTTTGGCATTAGTTATTTCTGCTGCAGAAAGAATTCGGGGAATTTTGAGATAGCTTTCTCTGCTTGGCGGGGGACCGATACAGACGGCTTCGTCAGCAAATTTGACATGCAGGCTGTCTCGGTCGGCCGTAGAATAGACTGCAACCGTTTTGATGTCCATTTCTTTGCAGGTACGAATAATACGAAGAGCGATTTCGCCTCTATTGGCGATAAGAATTTTATTAAACATGAAAATCTGTTTTTTTATCCGATGATAAATAAAGGTTGATCATATTCTACCGGTTCGGCGTCATCTACCAGAATCTTCTTCACTTCACCGGAATAATCGGATTCAATTTCGTTCATTATCTTCATTGCCTCTATAATACACAGGGTCTGTCCTTTCTCAACCTGGTCTCCAACTTTAACGAAAGCATCATCTTCTGGAGAGGGAGAACGGTAAAAAGTACCCACAATAGGTGATTTTACAACTTCGCCAGAAGGTTCTGATGATGCCCCTTCCCCTGCTTGGGCTTCGCTGTTATCCTGCTGTTGAGTAGGAGCAGCTTGACCTTGTTGTGGCTGGGCCGGTTGCTGTGGCGCCTGTGGCTGTGTGGGTACCTGGTACTGTACCGGTTGCGGAGCCTGCTGTTCTATTTCGGCTTTCTTTTTAACCTTAATCTTAAAGTCTCCTTCTTCAATAGATACTTCATTGACTTCACTTTCGGCAATGAGTTCGAGAAGGTTTTCAATTACTTTTAAATCCATAATAGCTGATTAATTTGATGTTACACGTTCAATGTATTCGCCGGTTCGGGTATCGACCTTTATTTCTTCTCCTTCATTGATAAACAGGGGAACCTGAATAGTTGCCCCAGAGGTAAGCGTTGCTGGTTTACTTCCACCTTGTGCCGTATCTCCCTTAAGTCCGGGACGCGTATCGTCTACTTCTGCAACGATATGGTCGGGTGGATAGGCATAAAGTATTTGCTCGTTATCTACATCAACTACTAGAGTACAGACTTGTCCTTCTGCGATAAATTCAGGTTTATTGATCCGTTCTTCCTCAATAGGAATCTGTTCAAAAGTTTCCTGGTTCATAAAATAATATAGGTTCCCGTCGAGGTATAAGAACTGGTAGGGCTGATGCTCAACACGCACTTCATTTACGCTTTCTCCGGAACGGAAAGTTTTTTCAATATTTTTGTCATTGACAACCCCCTTGAGCTTTGTGCGAAGAAAAGCACCGCCCTTGCCGGGTTTTACATGTTGATAGTCAACGATGGAATAAAGTTCATTATCAACTTCAATTACCATCCCGGTTCGAAAGTTAGAAGTAGAGACCTTGGCCATATATCTTTTTAAATTCATCTGAAAATTCTGGCTCAAAAATACCATGAGCTCAGAAGTATAACAAGCCCTTTCTTTTTTTAAAGGAAGTTGTTGATCAGGTTATAAAAGATCACAAGAGGACAGACGATCATAACCATTATTTTCCAAATTTTTCCTACAATGCTTTTGCCAAATCCTGGATTTCCTGTTTCAAGCTCTTCCATAGCATTGTCAATTTTCCAGGCATAGCTTAAGAACAGGCAAATCATAATACCTCCCAGGGGCAAGCCGATCTGGCTGAAAATAAAATCAAGTGTATCAATAAGAGAAGTATCAAAAGAGATAACTAGGGCGATAGCTAATATCCCAAGGCCTATATACTTAGCAGCCTTTTTACGTTGGACCTGGAATTCATCAATAACATAAGATACCGGGACTTCAAGTAGTGAAATAGTTGAGGTAAGAGCAGCAACACTAAGCAAGATAAAAAAGGTGACTCCCAGAAATATCCCCCAGATACCACCCAGGTCATGAAATAGGGAGGGAAGTACCTGGAATATTAAGGCTGGTCCTGCAAGAAGTTCGCCTCCATCATCAAAAATAGTGATACCTTGTGCCTGTGCCATATACATGGCGGGAATAATCAATAAACCGGCCAAAAAGGCTACGAGTGCATCCGTAGTAGTAACCCAGGCTGCGGCTTCAGGCACATTCTCTTGTTTGCTGAGATATGATCCATAAGTTATCAAGGCTCCCATACCCAAGGATAAAGAGAAGAAAGCTTGTCCCATTGCTGCAAAGACAAGTTCCGGGGTAACACGTGAAAAATCCGGTTGTAAATAAACGGCCAGACCCTCGGTACTACCAGGCTGAAGAACAACATATCCTATTAATACAAATAAAATGATAAACAGGAGAGGCATTAGGGTTTTTGTGGCTCGTTCTATGCCATCGCTTACCCCGCCGGTAATAATAGATACGGTAGCAAACATAAATACAATGGAAAAGAACGCATTAAGCCAGCCATTGCTGGTATCACCAATCCATGCAGCCCATTCTGTATATCCTGCAAAGAAAAAGATTTCTTCAAATACATAACTGACCGTCCAACCAGCAACCACGGTATAAAAGGAGAGGATCATAACTCCACAGAGTACTCCCCACATACCAATCAGTGGATAAAATTTGTTGCTGCTTAAAGCCTTAAAAGCTCCAACAGGATTTTTTCCGGTTTTTCGTCCAATACCTATTTCCGCCATCATTACCGGATAGCCAATAATAAAACAACAGGCCAAATAGATGAGCAAAAAAGCTCCTCCACCATTAGAGGCAGCTTCTGTTGGGAAACGCCAGATATTTCCTAATCCCACCGCCGAGCCGGCAGCTGCAAGTACAAATCCCAGTTTCGAGTTCCAGCTACCCCGGTCTATAGTTGATGATGCCAAAAATTAAACTCCGTTTTTTTTATTTAAAAATGTTTAGAATGAATTTTCCATAAAATGTAATGTCAAAAGAACAGTTACAAATAGAATTTTTGAAAAAAATGTCAGGAATAAAAGTTTAAAAAAAAATGACAGCCGAAGTATGTTCTAAAAAATATTAAGCTTACTTATTATTTAAGCTATTTTTTACATATTGTATAATTACAGCTCTATTATTTAGGAGAGACTTTAGTAAAAGTAAAATAAGACGAACGATTACATATAGTTTTGTTAAAACAGTTCGGAAATTAATTATCAGAATTTCAACTGATGAAAGATAGGTATGGGAGATTTAACCCGGCAAAGATACATAACCTATTTTTGAGGTTGTAACATTGAAGCTACGTTATCAGAATATGTCATTTAATTTTGAAGAAATTAAAATTGGTAAAGCACACCGATTATCACAAGCCAACTACCTTCCCCGCATATTGGGGTTTGGTGCTTCATTTATAGTAATTACGCTACTAGTTTTAGAACGGGATCTGTCAAATTGGTATTTTCCTCTAATGGTATTGTCGTTCTTAATTTATCCTCACCTTGTTTATTTGACAGCCAAAGCCAAGCCAGGAACCGCCCCGGGCGGTTCAGAGATAAACAAGTGGAGATATAAGCCATGATGTTTGAGTCGCTGTTAGTTGGGATATGGGCTGCATTTATCCAATTCTTTTTGTGGGAGTCGTTTGCTTTTCTTGCCGGCGTACTTATTACCAATACCATGATCGGCGGATTTAAACAAATGTTCAAAGCATTATTACTATTTGTTATTGGTATGGCAATAGGTGGAATTTTTATGGGATTTGAATACCAGCCCGAAGGCCCATTTTATATAGAGGTCGCAGCAATGCTCAGTCTTATACTTTTTATTACAAATGCAGCAGCATCCTTCTTTAACCAGGCACGTAAACTAGCTGGAATACGCGGAAAACTTGAGAAAAAAAATAGTGCTTTAAATGAAACGGTTCAGGAGCTTCACTCAACCCGCGATGAGCTCGTTCATAAAGCCCACAAGGCCGGAATGGCGGACTTGGCAACGGGAGTCCTTCACAATATTAGTAATATTTTAAATAGTGTGAACATTTCTACAAATCAGATTCAACAAACACTGCGTAATTCATCCCTCCCTGATTTTAAAAAGGCTAATGAGTTGTTGGACAGACATAAAGATAGTTTTGAAGAATTTATTATTGAGGATCCACGGGGCAAAAAACTACTAAGATACTACCAAAAATTGGAAGAACCCTTAGAAGCCGAACATCAAAAGCTGAAGACCCACTGTGAACGCCTGACTCAAAAAATACAGCTTATGATCGAGGTTATTGATGCTCAACAGGATTACGCCCGGGTGGGAAGGCTCAATGAAAAAGTAAAGCTAGAACAGATTGTCGAAGATACCTTAACGCTGCAAGCTGGCAGCATTGACCGCCATGGTCTGGATATTGTCAAAGATTTTGGAGATACCCAGCCGGTTATAGTCCAGAAAAGTAAGCTCATCCACATTCTTATTAACTTATTTAAGAATGCCAAAGAAGCCATGGCAGATAATCATCACGATAAAGAGATTACAATTCGGACTTATCAGGATGAGGAACAAGTGTATTTATCTATTTCCGATAAGGGAGAGGGTATTAGCCCTGAAAATCAATCTAAAATATTCAATCACGGATTTACGACTAAGACTGAGGGACATGGCTACGGCCTGCATACCTGTGCCAATTATATCTTTGAGATGGGAGGCAAAATAACGGTTGAAAGCGATGGGAAAGGGAAGGGGGCTACCTTTACATTGATGTTTCCCCGGGAACATAAAGACAAAAAATGAATATAGAGCATCAAGAGTACAAGCTTGTTACTTAATCTCGATAAAGGGTATACTTCTAAACTTTTTAGGGATTAAGTTTTTTATAATTAAGTTTAATAATACTTATTAACCTAATCTGGAATGCTATGAAAGCTCTTAAAATAAGTCTCTCCCTGATTATATTTCTGGCAATATCACAATCTTCAGCGGTTTCTCAATCCACTGACCTTACGGAAACCTTTAAAAAACATATTTATAAAACAGTCCAGGAGGTAAAGAGTGAAGAAAACACAGAGGAAAAGCGTGCTATTTTAAATAAGTCGTTTAATAAAATGCTTACGGCATTAGATAAAATAGAATCCACCGCTACGCTTACTGAGGAAGAGTTGGCACAGCTTCATTCCTATGAAGAAAAAATCGAAGAGAAGTCAAATCAGCTAAATGGTCATAAGGACTATGAAAAAGTTAAAGGCAAAGATCTGGATGAGTTTTCTGATTATGTGCAGCAGGATATGGAACAGGCTGACAGGATACTGACCATAAGCTTAACTACTGCGCTTCTCATTGTCATTATTTTACTGCTTCTGTAGGATCATCCGTTTGATTAATATAATAGTAATTCAAAATACGATAGTGGGGGAAAAGAACCTCCACTATCGTACTTTACTGTTGAGCTGTACTCCGATTTATAATCTGTCGAGTTTTGAGGATAGCGACTCCGATGTTTTCAAGCTCCTGTTTTCCTCGAAGATATAGCCCTGAAACAGCGTCACTCGCAAGGACAATTCGGAAATCATGCTCACTGGCCTCATAGATGGAGGTACGGGGGCAGTTGGGAAAGTTACAGCTGGTAACTACAAGAGTAGAGACCTTAAGTTCGAAAAGCAGTTTTTCCAGTTTTGTCTGGAAAAATGCGCCCCAGCGAGGTTTTAAAAGGGCCCATTCGTTATTGCCTATCTGTTGTGGCTCTCCCTTCATCAATTGGGATGCATTAAGACGCAAAGAGTTATTCGGTTTGAGTTCCTTTGCCAATTCTGCCCCTTCCGAACCGGGAGAAACGATATGTTGACCTTCTTCAACACTCTTTTTTCTACAGATTTCTGCATTCGTCCCGTC
>JBEPXF010000150.1:0-7506 GCA_041642075.1 Fodinibius sp. | reverse complement strand
TGCTGTCGGTGAGGGGGAGGGAGAGGCCTATTGCGTCATCACGTTAAATGGGCCGGATGACGCCACCGAAAACAACTTGTCCAAACAGGGCACTTTATTTAAAACAGCCTCGAATCCCGGATTTCCTGAAATGGCTCGGGTATTTGTAGGCCGTGACTCGCTATTTGTGACATTTCTGAATTAGACAAATTGTAATAAAAACCATAGACAACCAGATAAGGAGATGAGATGGAACCAATAAAAGCAGAGCAACTGAATGGGAAGATACATACGATAAGTGGAGAAGAGATTGAAACCTTCACGAATCAAATTAGGGGAGAGGTCATAACCCAGAGAAATGAAAAATACGAAGAGGGGCGCTCCATTTATAACGCCATGATCGATAAAAAGCCAGCATTGATTGTGTATTGCAGCATCTCAAATTCGCCGAAGTGCCAACCACTCATTCCACGATGCACTTGTACCCTATAAATGGGGCTGTACATGAAAAAGATCGGGATGACATGGCCTGGAATTATCGTGATGTCAACTGGTCGATGGTCATTGCGGGCGTATCCCCGGATTCCGGTGAAAATGAAAAAATGACCAAGTGGGCCCGGGATTACTGGGAAGCAATTCATCCATACAGCGCTGGTGCAGCCTATCTGAACTTTATGATGGAAGAAGGGGATGAACGAATTCGGGCAACGTATGGCGACAATTATAAACGTCTTCAAGAAATAAAAGCCAAGTATGATCCGGATAATTTTTTTCGGGTCAACCAGAATATTACACCAATGAACGGGCAAATGTAATCATAATTAGCCAGGGATTTCACTGATTAGAACTGATTTTATCGGTGGTGAGCTATGGTAAAAATCAGAAGTAATTGTGGCTGATTTGACTCTGTCAAAGAAGTTTTTGAGAGATAGAGAAATTACTGTTGAACAAGCTGAGATATTGAAGTGGGTACCATTTTGATCCCGGTTACATCAACAGTTCAATAAGTTGCCAAATCAATAGTTTTTTCCATGAAACCGAGTCTGCAACGACGTATACAGCGCTATGGGTGGGACAGAGCCGCTCCCCACTACGAGACCGGCTGGCAGGAACAGCTCTGGCCGGCCCAGGAAAGTTTGCTGGCGGAAGCCGATCCTCAGCCGGGAGAACAAATAGTGGATATCTTCTGCGGCACGGGCCTGGTTAGCATTCCGGTGGCTGAGATCGTCCACCCGGGCGGGTCGGTTACGGGCGTCGATCTATCCGCTGGGATGATTAAGAAGGCCAAGACGGAAAAAGAGCAAAAAGGCATTGATAACCTTTCCTTCCGGCGCATGGATGCCGAGGCTCTGGATCTGCCACCAAATTCCTTTGATGTAGCGATTTGCTCACTGGGATTGATGTATTTCCCGCATCCCGATAAAGCCTTAAAGGAGATGTACCGGGTGCTGAAACCCGGCGGTCGGGCGGCAGTGCTTGTCTGGGGCGAACGCAAGCAGTGCGGCTGGGCTGATATCTTCGCCATTGTGGACCGGCGCGTACAGTCGGATGTGTGTCCGCTTTTTTTCCAGATGGGTAGAGGCAAGACGCTTTTCAGACATTTTAAAGAGTCAGGATTTGAGCAAATAGAATCAAAGCGCTTCTCCTATAATCTACACTTTCGGAATAATGAGCAGGCCTGCGTAGCCGCTTTTCTGGGAGGAGCCGTGGCCCTGGCCTACCAGAAGCTTGACAATCAAATCAAAGAAGAGGTTTGCCGGGAATATCTGGATTCCATTAGGCAATATCGCAGTGATAGGAGTTACGAGGTACCCGGGGAGTTTGTTATCACAAAAGGAATAAAATCGGAGGAGTAATACCATCGAAGATCATTTATTTTATCACTAACGATAACCCATTGGTCTCGGCTCATCGAGAGCCTTTGGATTGTGGTCGAATGAGCTTTAAGCAGCTTTGTAACCTTCATCGTATACCGTGAAATAGTTGCGCGCATCATTCTTTTGGCATACATTGGTAAATAATTCGTTACATACGTAGTTCTTTCATTTTTTCCGGAAAATAGTAACAAATACAGGGAGGCATATCAGAAAGTGGTTACCACTTCCGGGAAAAAGCACTTGGCGGTGCCGGTTCAACATCAGGGACTTCAGCAAAATGAATATCGTCCTACGTCCGCTTTCTGATGGGGTACTCCTGGGCCGGGAATTTCCGGCACAGGTTCAGAATGACAGGGCAGGATTTTGAAACGGTCTGTGAGATGTTATCGAATATATTAATATAGTTAAAGAGGGGGGAGTGGTTCCGGAGCGGATGTGCCGCTTTCTTTTGCTGTACATTGTTCAATCTAACTAATCATGGGATTATGAAATTTTCAAAGCCATTATCATCCTCAAGCCTGGAAATACATTTATTCGGGCAGTTTGAGGTCTTTGTCGATGGACAGATTTTGAGTGAAACCGAAATCAAAGGACGTAAAGCGCGGCTACTGCTAAAGCTGGTCGCTCACCAACGAAATTTTCAGATGGTACGGGAACATGCCACGGATACGTTATGGCCGGAGCTTGATACGGACAGGGCAAAGGATCAGCTTTACAAGGCACTTCATCACATAAGAAAAGCGTTTGCGAAGCATAACGAAGAGGCCAAAGATTGGATCACGATGACGGATGATCTCATACGTATTGATCCGCCCGAAAGAGTCATTACCGATGTGAAGTTGTTTGAAAAGGCAGCACGTGCCGGGATTAAAGACCAGAATATATCTGAATTAGAACGTGCTGTTTCTATGTATAGTGGTGAGTTTTTACCTATGGATCGATACGCCCAATGGGCCTCATTACCCCGGGAACACTACCGGCAGTTATATCTTGATGTTCTCACGACACTGGGCAAACAGTATGAGAATCGAGGTGATTTGTCTGAAGCGGCAGAAATGTTAAGGCAGGCACTTGAGAAGGAGCCCACTCTTGAAACAGCCCATCGTGGTTTAATGCGTGTTTTTGCCAAAAAAGGTCAGGCAACGCGTGCCTTTCATCAATATGAGGTGTGCAGAGAGGTGATTGGCAAAGAGCTTGGCGTGGATCCGTCGGCTGAGACTATGAAGACGCTGGATAATGTTAGAGAAGGTCAACTTGGAGAAGATCAAGAGCACCGCGTTCAACGGACTTCTTTTTCAGGTACGACTCCACCGATTATAGGTCGGGCCGAAGAGTGTAACAGAGTCGAACACTTGCTTGATAAGCTTGTAAGTGGAGAAGGCGGTGGCCTTGTCATAAGTGGTGAGGCGGGAATAGGTAAAACACGTTTGATTCGGGAACTTATTCTTCAGGCACGGCGCAAGGATATATCGTTCTATTTGGGACAGAGCGGTGTCAGTTCGGGAAATGTGGCGTATGGGCCATTTTTAGAGTTGTTTGATGACATACTAAACAGGCAACCTGAACTGGAGGAAGACCTTCCGGTAGAGCTCGGTCGCCTGGTTCCGTCTTTTAAAGGGGATGGAGATCCTTTTCCTCATGCCGATAAGCTGGCAGCCAAAGGTCATCTCTTTGCCCGGGTACAACGTCTTTTTTCAAGACTTGCCGAAGATGATCACTGTGTGGTCATCCTGGAGGATCTCCATATGGCAGACCGGGGAAGCCAGGAGCTCTTCTCTTATTTGATTCGGCATGTAAAACGGCTACCGGTCTTGTTCGTCGCTACATTGCGAACAGAAGAGGGGGATCCGATCCCGGAGTTTATCCGGGTGTTACGTGAAAATAAGATGAAAATGATTGAGCTCGCTCCCCTAACTTACGAGGAACATGTAGCCCTGCTTCAGCAATACACCGATGATCTCATTGTAGGGACAGATGTAGCGGGGCATATTTATCGGCTGGCCGAAGGAAATCCGTTGTATGCCCTTGAACTTTTACGTCACTACAGCCAGGAAGAAAATACCGATATTCTACAGCAGCGTCGGGTAAACAGTGAGCTGGCTGTCTCGCCGGTTTCAGAAAATATTCCTTCCTCCTTACACCATCTGGTTGAGCAAAAACTTGAGAAGCTTTCCCCTCCCGCTCATCATCTTTTATATATAGCAGCCGTAATCGGGCGCCAGATTCCTTACGAGCTTTTGGCTTTCATCTGGAGTAGTGATGATTCGAGTGCAAAGCAAGAACTTTTTGATGCTCTTGAAGAAGTCATGAAGGCACGTTTGCTCGAGGAACAAGGTTTGAATTACTCCTTCCGGCATATCCTTGTGCAGGAAACAATATATTCTTCCATTTCACAGGCTCGGCGTCAAATACTGCATAAGCAGATAGCCGACCGACTCTTAGCACTTTCAACGGATGCCGAGGAGCCGCCGGTGGAGCAGATTGCCTGGCATTACCTGGGGGCCGGAGAAATGATGAAAGGAGCACATTATTTGATTCAGGCAGGAGAGCGGGCCGAAAGGGCCTATGCCCATGAAGATGCTCTTCAGCGATACCGGGAGGCATGTGAAGTTCTCGAAGAGGGTAACAGCAAGAAGGCCGGAAGGTTGAGGGGAGAGATCCTGGAACGTATCGGCGATGTGTATCGTGCGTGTGGCAGGCTTGAGGAGAGTTATGACGTCTATGAGGAAGCGATATCGCTCGCTGAAGAGAACTCTTTGGGCAACAAGGACCTGGTGGAACTGTACCGCAAGATGGCGGTGGTCGCCATATTTCGTACTGAAATCGATCGTTCAGAGAAGTATTTAAAAAAAGCTTTAGATCTGGTTGGAGAAGATGCTTGTTCTCAGTCTCGTCTTTTTATTACCAAAGCACTTCACCTGTGGCATCAGAACCGGCTGAAAGAAGCTTATGATATTGCCAAGAAAGCTCTCTATAAAGCCCAGAAGGTAAATGCAAAGGTCGAAGCCTCTCAGGCCCGTGAGATTCTGGCGATGACCTGCCTGCCGCTTGGCCGCTGGGAGGAGGGACTGAAATACGAAATGGAGCGGCAATACCACGGCTGGTCACCGGAGATTGTGGTCGCAACCGATGCCCATCTTTGTCTTTGGGAGTACCATGTTTCCGGCGATCAGCCGTTTCAGCGAGCCCGTTCCTTCATGGAAAGCATAGCCAAACAGGCTTCAGAGATGGGGGATTTGCGCTGTGTGGCTGTATGTCACTATGCCCTGGGTACGATGCACCTGTGGCGCGGGCAGCGGCACAGGGCTGTGGATGAGCTGGCCTCGAGTCTCGAGCTCCACGAGCAGGTAGGATCGCCAGCGGGCATGGCTTATTCACTTGCCCGTAAAGGCGTATTGCATACCTTAACAGGTGCTGGAGAGCTTGGATGGCAGGCCATTCAGGAAGGCCTAACGTACGCCAGACAGGCTGCTGTACGGGATCATTGCCTTCAACGGCTTTACGGAGTCGGTATCTGGAACCGGATTGAGGCCGGGGATACCGAACAGGCTCGAAAAATGGTAAATAAAAGTGAAGACTTATTGGACGAAGCGGGGGCTTGCGCTGCCTGTGCTTTGGAGCTCTATCCCTGGACGGCCTATTTCTACCTGCACTCGGGACAGGTTGACCGGGCCCGGGAATGTGGTGAGGCTGTATTCCGGCTGGCCGAAAAAACCGATAATCCCATAGGGAAAGCGATTGCTGCGATGATTGAATCCAGTCTTTGTATTACTGAAGAAAAACAGAAACGTGCTGAAGAATGTGTTCGGAAGTCCTATAAAATTCTGAACGAAGCCGTGCCTGATACAGCTCATTCACCGGTAGCTCGTTACCTGGAATGTATGTCGGAGCAACAGGAGGAGCTGGTTAAGATTTAGTTAATGGTGACCGGTTGTTGTTTGTTGTCAGCTAGAAAATCATCAGCTGATACGGTTTTTTTCAGAAAATGAGATGGAAAGGTTATCGCCGGCTGTAGCCGTGATTCACGGAGCATCCTCCCACCCAGCTTTTGGTTACTCAGTTACTATGCAACTATTCTCATACCAAATAACGAAGAGCTGAGACCGGAAGAAAAACGGAAGATGAAGGGAAGATTCGCTGTTAGTTTACGAGTGACGTAACAGAAATAGTAACTAACAGAGGAGAAAAATGTCATGAGTACTAAAACAACAACCAAGCTGGACAAGCAGGAAGTAGAGCATGCCGTACAGGAAATGTACGAGGAGGTTGCAAGCTCTCCGAACAGGGAATTTCATTTTCCGACAGGCCGTACATCATGCCTGCATCTCGGATATCCCGGGGAGGAACTGGATGCCCTACCCGATGCTGCCGTACAATCATTTGCAGGGGTGGGTTATCCTTTTCTGGCTGATATTATTAAACCGGGAGATACCGTCGTGGATATTGGCTCCGGATCAGGAGTGGATGTTCTTATTGCGGCCTCAAAGACAGGGTCCGGTGGCCGGGTATGGGGGATCGATATCACGCCGGCCATGATCCGGAAAGCCCGGGAAAATATAGAAATGGCAGATATAGGGAATATACGGATTGTTGAAGGTCAAGCTATCGATATACCGTTGGATGATGCGACGGCTGACGTTGTCACCAGCAATGGTGTGATTAACCTGGTCCCGGACAAAGCAACGGCATTCGAAGAAATCTATCGTATCCTGAAACGGGGCGGACGTATCCAGATATCAGATATTGTATTATCAAAACCGGTATCCGAAAAATCGAAATCCAACGCCCAGCTCTGGGCAGAATGCATTGTAGGTGCCGAACCGGTTGAAGATTACCTGGATGTGATTCGAGCGGCCGGTTTTAACAACGTAACCGTAATCGATCGGTTAGACTACTTTGATCGAAGCGCGAATGAGGACACCCGGAAGGCAGCCAAAAATTTGGGCGCGCATACCATTGTATTGACTGGCTATAAAGAGTAATTCTTATAAAAATAAAAAAAATCGGAGGATATATTATGTATGCTAAGGCAACGTCTATTTTACTGGTGATTACAGGACTAATCGTAACGGCGAATGTGCCGGACATGAAGAAGGGCAGCGAATCTCATCTCCATGACCAGCCAATGCAAGAGTCAATCGAAACAGTGACCGGAGAATTATCCGGTTTTGACTGTGCTGTGGTCGGAGTACTTTGTCCCACCACCCATCGTGGTGCTGATTATACCACGGGGGTGTTTACCGAAGATGAAACGTTCTACTTCATTGTCAATATCCCGCAAAGTTTTCTTCAGCAGTATTTTCGGGAAAAGATAGAAGTGGAGGGTACCCTCTACAATCCCTATGACCACGCTGTTGAACCCGAGACTATTCACCTCGTTGAGGAAGATGGGCGCAGGCTCGTATATGAATCGGGATATTTTATTGATGAAGACGGTAGGCGGGCCACTTTTCAGGATGGCATATTTCGTGGTGGAAAGTGGACGGTACAATAAAAGCAATAATCTCAATCAAATACAGACATAACAAAAACACATAAAAGAGGTGTATTATGAAGCACTATAGAACCTTGTTTTCCATTCTTGGTACCATTATAATTTTAATTTTATGTCTGGTACCTTTGCGAGCGGCAGATGCGCAAACGAATAGAT
>JBEPXF010000149.1:0-7534 GCA_041642075.1 Fodinibius sp. | reverse complement strand
GGTAACATTCACGTAACCTTCTTCTCCCAACTCAAAACCGTAGTTTGCATTTACCTTTGCTGTTTCACCATCTCCCGCCTTATATCCGCCTGCCGTTGCACTTGCCGTCAGTGAGCCGGTATCTTCTTTCATAATAATATTAATAACTCCGGCAATGGCATCAGAACCATACTGGGCAGCGGCTCCGTCTCGCAGAATCTCAATTCGCTCGATGGAAGCCGTGGGAATCACCGACATATCTGTTCCTACGGTACCCCGCTTGCCGCCAAGAAGGTTAATAACCGAGCTGGTATGGCGGCGCTTACCGTTTATCAGCACCAGCAGCTGGTCAGGCCCCATTCCCCGGAGCGAAGCAGGGGCATTATGCTCGGATTCATCAGCCGCAGATTGTCGATTTGACTGAAATGAAGGAGCAACATAATTCAACAGCTGGTTTACATCCACCTGAGGCGCTTGTATATCAAGGTCTTCTATTGAAATTACATCTATAGGCACCGCAGATTCCAAATTGCTTCGCCCGCCGCTGCGGGTCCCAGTAACTACCACCTCGCTTCCTGAGATATATGAAGAAGCAAGAGACACATCCAGTGTTACAACATCACCGGCAGAAAGATCCGTCAGTGTTTCGGTTGTGCTTTCATAGCCTATATAAGAAAATTGAATCTCTGTATCTCCCGCTGGAACCGTTAACGAATAGTTCCCGTCTCGATCAGTTACTGTACCGCCCGAAGAGTCCAGAAGACGTATATTTACACCTGGTAAATATTCCCCCGTCTCCTCGTCAATTACCTTTCCTTCAATGGTAGCAGTCTGTTGCCCCCAACTTACCGCAGTGGTAAATAGGGAGAACACAGTAATTAAAAACAGATATTTTAAAATGTTATTTCCGGTATACATGAGTTTTCTTGCTTATAAGTTTATGAAGTTATCTCGAACAAAAGACATTTGGTAAGAAAGGCTAATCATCAATAAAAAAGCCGCTCATCAAGATTGATAGCGGCTTAAGATCATATCTTATTTAAACGCTATCAATCAACATTGGCAGTTACAACAGCAACAACGACAACAAACTACATGTGGTTGATCCAATAGCATATATACTTTTTCGTTTAAAATCGATTACGGGTCTATTGTAAAGAATTTTATCACAATTATCCAACCTGATTGTTTCTATCTGAGCGGTATTTTTTTATATTAAATTTCTTTCATGGAATATATGAACTTTAAATATTTTTAAACCTGTCTTTCTCAATTCCTCAACTCCAGAAGTAACCATTAATTTATTTAATTTTAGATGTTCTGGCTTCCTATTACAATAATTGGCGCACTCGGTTTAGCTTTATTTGTCGTTGAAACGATTATTGCTGCCCCTCCCTATAGAGAAAATAAATCTGACCATTTTGATGGCAAAAAATTTATTAATCCGGAAGAATTACATGAGCATCACTATTTTGACGTGCTGAAATGGTGGCTTTCAGGTAATGACAAGGGAACATGGCATCAATTAAGCAAAGAGGATGTGCCGCCCGGACCCAAGCCTGCTCCAACTGTAAACGAGGAAGAAGTGCACATTACTTTTATCAATCATGCTTCTTTTTTAATCCAGATTAATGGACAAAACATTCTTACCGATCCTATCTGGAGCCATCGGGCCAGTCCCTTTCAGTGGATTGGTCCCAAACGAAAACGTCCACCAGGACTTAATTTTGAGGATTTACCTCCCATAGACACGGTGCTTATCAGCCATAACCATTACGACCATCTGGATATACAAACCGTTCTGGATCTTAATGAGGTTCATAAACCTACTTTCATGGTTCCTCTTGGCGTCGAACAGTTTCTCCACGAACATCAAATCCATGATACTATTCACATGGACTGGTGGGACCGCCAACAACTGGGAGAGGAACTGTCAATTTCAGCAGTTCCGGCACGGCATTTTTCTGCACGGGGCTTATTTGATCGCAATAAAACGCTCTGGTGTGGATACATCATACACAGCAAAGCCGGAAATATCTATTTTGCAGGCGACACCGGTTATGGAGAATTCTTTAAGGATATCAGGCGCCGCTATGGTGATATATTCGCATCTATAATTCCTATCGGTGCCTATAAACCCCGGTGGTTTATGGAGTCCATCCATCTTTCACCTAAAGAAGCAATACAAGTACATCGGGATCTCCAGTCCGAACAAAGTTTTGCCATGCATTTCGGTACCTTTCCCCTGGCTGACGATGGTATGTTCGAGGCAACAAATGAGCTAAAAAATGAACTGCGGGGAGACCCCATTCTACAACAGGAATTCCGTATCCCAATTGAAGGGAAACGACAAATTCTCACCCCAAAAAAAACTGCTAAAAACTTTTACTGAGAAACCCAAATTTCAGGACGAAATTGCCCTTCATTTTTTGTAGATTTAAACCTTGTTTATATAAATAACCTTCAGCTCAACACGAGCGCCAATGTCTGATAATTATCGCGCATTAACCCGTACATATCGTCCTACATCATTCGACGATATTGTATCACAGGAACACGTCAGCAGCACGCTTAAAAATGCCATTAAACAGAACCGACTGGCCCATGCCTACATGTTTTGTGGTCCACGGGGAGTTGGTAAAACAACCATGGCCCGTGTTTTAGCACGTACGGTAAACGAAATAGATCAACAGATAGACGGGGAATCGCTCAACCAAACACTGAATGTTGTTGAAATTGATGCCGCCTCGAACAACAAAGTGGATGATATTCGGGATCTTCGTGAACGTGTACGCATTCCTCCACAAAACGGACGGTACAAAGTCTATATTATTGATGAGGTGCACATGCTCAGCAAATCGGCTTTCAATGCCTTGCTGAAGACGCTGGAAGAACCCCCCGACCATATTATTTTCATCTTCGCAACCACCGAACCGCACAAGGTGCTGCCAACGATTCTCTCGCGCGTGCAGCGTTTTGACTTTAAGCGGATTAGCATTGATGAGATTGTAGACCGGTTGCGTTCCGTTGCGAAAAATGAGAATATCCAAATTGATGATGAATCTCTTCATGTTATTGCTAAAAAGGCAGATGGCGCATTGCGCGATGCCTTAGGACTGCTGGATCAGGCAATCTCTTTCTGCGGAAACGATATCCAGCACGAGGAGTTACTCCGCGCTCTCAATGTAGTGAGCACGGAACGCATGTTTGATTTTATGGATACCGTGGAGCAGCAGGATGCCAGCAAGGGGCTGGAGCTCATTAACGACCTGCTGCAGGAGGGCTATGATATTCAGGAATATCTGGTGGGACTCACTGAGCATATCCGCAATCTTTATGTTGCCAAGAGTTCGGCTAAAATGCATTTGGTTGAGGCCTCTCCTGATACCAAGAAACGTTATAAGCAGGCCGCCAAATCTTTTTCCGAGGATGATCTCATCCGTATGCTTCACATGGTCAGTGAAGCACAGTACAAAATAAAGGAAGCCCAACAGCCGAAAATTCAGTTTGAAATTACGCTCCTAAAGTTAATTCATATGGAGCGGCGCAAGAATCTCGATACGCTTGTTTCTGAACTCCAGCAATTAAAAAAAAAGCTCAGTAAACAGCCAGCAGTAACAACAGATACGGATACCGACTCACAAGCAGTATCCTTCTCAGATATAAAGCAGGATAATAGTACTCATAAAGAGGAAATTAACACCAATTCGAACTCTGACTCAGAACAGCCACCTCAACCGCCGGAACCTGCCGTACGAGAAGAAACAGAGAACCGTTCGGAAGGGACCAATAACCAGGATTCTCCAGAAGCAGAAGTAGAATCTGAGCCAGCAACAGTTACAACTACCGAAATTGCCGAGGCAGAAACCGGTCAAAATGAAGATGAGTTTGACCAGCTGTTCGGAAAATCTTCACTGAATGAAGGAGTATCTAACGCATCCAACGGTTCCGATACTCCTGCAAAAGAAAAACAAAAAACCGAAGCTTCACCCAAACGTGCTCCAAAAGATATATCTTTTGACGAAGTATTAGACTGCTGGGATTCTTTTATTGACGACCTTCGCAAAGAAGTACCCCAAATGCTTTATTTTCAAATGCAGCGGCTTAAACCCGCTAAACTTGAAAATGGAGATCTTCTGCTTCATTGTAATGATGACTTCGCCAAGCAAGTGGTGGAAGAAAACAGCCGACAGCTGGGACAAATTTTGGGAACCCAACTCAATGCATTTTTAAACATAAAATGCAAAGTTAAAAAAAGAGAAACGAATGAAGAGGATTCTATGAGTCCCTATGAACGATTCAAGAAGCTACAGGAACGGGACCCCACCATCAAAACGCTTGTTGAACTTTTTGGAGCCGAACTCGATTACAACTTAAACCAATAGATAGAATGAACGGACGTTATTAACCGTTATCTATAAACGAATATTAACTTAAAGCTTATAAGATTATGAATAACAATATGGCCGATATGTTCGGAAAATTTTCCGAACTACAATCCAAAGTAGAAGAAGCAAAACAGGAACTTGCAAAACTTGAGGTAGAAGCCGAAGCCGGAGGCGGCATGGTAAAAGTAAGAGCAAATGGCCAGCGCAAAATCCTGGGCATTGAACTGGATAAAGATGTCATCGATCCGGACGACGCCGAAATGCTCGAAGATTTGGTAGTAGCCGGTGTTAATAAAGCCCTTGAGAAAGCGGAAGAAGCGGCCCAGGAAAAAATGCAGAACACCTATAAAGACATGATGCCGGGCGGCGGACTGCCAGGCATGGACCTGAGTAAGCTGGGAATGTAATATTTTGTTGAAGGTTGAATGTTATATGTCCAGGGTTAACCTTCAACCGGCAACTTTCAACTTTTAACAATTTTATATGGACGGAACTTCGGAAATACTTGAACAGGCTATTGAGCAGCTTGCCAAACTCCCGGGTACGGGACGTAAATCAGCGCGCCGCATTGCCCTTTTCCTGCTGAAACAAAATGAGGATGATGTAATGAAGCTGGCCAATGCTTTAATCAGCCTCAAAAAATCAATTACCCGCTGCTCTACATGTGGTGTTATAAGTGACGGAGATCCCTGTTCAATTTGCGAAAATGTAAAGCGGCATACGGGACAAATTTGCGTGGTTGAAGAATCGCAGGATGTTTTTCTGATTGAAAAAACCAATGAATTTCGGGGACGTTATCATGTGCTCGGCGGCGTCATCTCCCCCCTGGATAACATCGGCCCCGATGATGTGCGCATCAATCAGCTTATGCAGCGTGTCAACGACGATAATGAGCAATTAAATGAAATAATCCTGGCACTCAACCCCGATTCGGAAGGCGAGGCTACCTCTTACTACATCAACAAACTATTGAAGCCTTATGAACAGATTAAGGTTACCCGTATTGCCTATGGGATACCGATGGGTACCGAGCTTGAATTCATCGATGAAGTCACTCTTGGCCGTGCATTTGCCAGCCGCAACACTTTTTAAAACTATTAATCATATACCTTTCTCAATATGAAGCTAAAAGTACTGTCGTTAACATTCGTTCTGTTTTTTAGTTCTCTTGCACTATATGCCCAAGATAAAAATTACTGGCAGCAAGAGGTTGAGTATCAGATGGAGATTGATGTCGATGCCGAAAATCATCAATTCACCGGTATTCAAACTTTAACCTATCACAACAACTCCCCGGATACCCTTCGGCGGGTCTATTACCACCTGTACTTTAATGCCTTTCAGCCCAATAGCATGATGGATGTACGTTCCCGAACCATTGAAGATCCGGATAGCCGTGTTGGCGACCGTATCCAACAGCTGCCGGAGGATGAAATAGGCTATCATCATATCAACAGCCTGCAACAGGATGGCAGCGATGTGGAGTATACCGTTGATGGGACCATCCTCGAAGTTACACTTAGCGAACCCATTTTACCCGGGGAATCAACCGTTTTCAGCATGGATTTTGAGAGTCAGGTACCCCGGCAAATTCGCCGTTCGGGCTGGATGAACAAAGAAGGCGTAGAATTTTCCATGAGTCAGTGGTATCCGAAAATTTCAGAATATGATGAAGACGGCTGGCATCCCAATCCCTATGTAGGACGGGAATTTCATGGCGTTTGGGGAAGCTTTGACGTTAGTATTACCATCGATAGCTCATATGTGATGGGCGCAACCGGCCACCTGCAAAATCCCGATGAAATTGGCCATGGTTATACTGAAGACTATGAGCGGCCCGATTCCGAAAAAATAACCTGGCACTGGCAGGCCGATAAGGTTCATGATTTTGTCTGGGGTGCCGATCCCGACTATACGCATACGACCAAGCAGGTTCCCGACGGACCTACTCTCCACTTTTTGTATCAAACTGATCCGGTTG
This sequence comes from Fodinibius sp., assembly GCA_041642075.1. Classification (GTDB taxonomy): domain Bacteria; phylum Bacteroidota; class Rhodothermia; order Balneolales; family Balneolaceae; genus Fodinibius. The sequence continues at coordinate 1,186 of JBEPXF010000149.1, read as the reverse complement.
CCGAGAATGCAAATAGCCGCCAACAGGAACAACTACTCGAAAACTGGAAGCAGTTACCCGAATATGCCGCCCAGGCCTTTCAGTTTGTAAGTGAAAACTATGGCAAGTATCCCTATGATAAATACTCCTTTATACAAGGAGGCGATGGCGGTATGGAGTACCCCATGGCAACCCTGATTACCGGTAATCGCTCACTGCGCAGCCTTGTGGGAGTCAGTGTTCATGAGCTTGTTCACGCCTGGTACCAAGGGGTGCTTGCGAACAATGAAAGCCGGTATCCGTGGATGGATGAAGGATTCACCTCTTATGTATCGGCCCAAACAATGAACCAGCTATTTAACAACGGGGAGAGCGAGAATCCACACAGTGGATCCTATCGTTCTTATTTTAATATCGTCAATGCCGGCATGGAAGAAGGACTGGATACCCATGCGGATCATTTCGAAACCAATCGCGCCTACGGAGTGGCCTCTTACTCAAAAGGAGCGGTATTTTTGCATCAGTTGGAATATATTATTGGAGAGAAAGCGCTCGACCGTACCATGAATCGCTACTTTGAAGAATGGAAATTCAAACATCCCGACGGTCGTGATTTTCTTCGTATCGCGGAAAAAGAATCGGATATAATCCTGGACTGGTACTACCAGTACTTTGTTGAGACAACTAAAACCATCGATTATGGAATTACTTCTGTAATCGCGGATGAAGGGCAAACCCGGGTAACGCTTGAAAGGCATAACCTTATGCCCATGCCTGTTGATCTAATGGTAACATATAAAGATGGGAGCCAGGAGCTATTTTATATCCCATTACGAATAATGCGCAATGTTAAGCCCCAAGAGAAAACTGATATTAGCCGTACTGTCGAAGAAGACTGGCCCTGGGTTAATCCCACTTATACGCTGACTATTGATAAAGCAGGCAGTGATATTGAGCGTATAGAGATAGATCCCTCAGAGCGCATGGCCGATATCGATCGCAGCAACAACACCCTTGATTTGGCAAAGGAACAAAATTAAAGTTGCCAAATAACGTACTAGAACTAAAAAGCCCGGGGTCGATGCCGGGGCTTTTTTAGTTTAAAATCCAACCTAGAAACGAAGACTTTTAACTCATTTCTATGATTCTATTTTGTCTAAGAGGTAAGCACCATTTCAGCTGCACTCTTTTTTGAGTTTGAAGATTT